>PNOO01000031.1 GCA_013824905.1 Syntrophus sp. (in: bacteria)
GGATGCGAACGTCATCCGGCAGAGGGGTTCCGTGCCGCCGACGATCATCGCCCGGGCGGCGCCGGTGCGGATCAGGTCCCTCCCCAGACCGATGGCCGTCGCTCCCGAGGAGCAGGCCGTCATGATCGTCGCCTTCGGCCCAAAAAGGAGAAAGGCGTTGGTCAGGTGATTGGCCGTGGAGGCGCAAAATACCGAGGCAAGACGGGAAAAACGGCCTCTCCGACCCTCGGTTTTCATGTAGTCCTGATAGACAGTCTCCGCCTCCAGGAGGCCTCCGGCCCCGCCGCCGATGACAACGCCCATCTCGTCCCGCAGTTCTTCCGGAACCGGATAGAGTCCCGCCTGCCGAAGGGCTTGAAAAGCCGCAACCAGGGCCATGCAGTCCGAGCGCGACATCCTTTTCAGGGACATTTCACCGGGAATGACGGCGCGGGGGTTGAAATCCCTGATCTGGGCGCCGTTATGGGTGCGGAATCCCGTCGTATCGAAGAGGGAAATGCGCCCGATCCCGCAGACCCCCCGGCGCAGCGCCGCGGCGAATTCGCTGGGATTGCCGGCAATGGCGTTGACAGTCCCGAGTCCCGTGATCACCACGCGCTGTTCATCTGAATTTCTCATTGCGGTATTCACACCGAGCATGGGACTTGTGCTCCTTTTAGTTCTCCTTCAACCTTTCCTCGTAGAGGTCATGGATTTCGCGGATCAGGGCGGTGAGACGAAATTCCGGGTCCCGGTAGTCGGGGCTGAAGGAGCCGATCCTTTCCACCTCGATGGTGTTGGGCACGCAGGTATTGAACAAGAACCGTCCCGGCAGAAAAAGGCGGTTTGTCCGCCGGATCAGGAGACATTCGATGGGGGCGCGGCAGTAACGGGCAATGCTGAAGGCGCCTTTGTTGAAGGGACCCAAGCCTCCCGTCCGGCTTCTCGTCCCCTCCGGAAAGATGAAGACGTTACCGCCGGAAGCGAGATATGCTTTGATATTCTCACAATTCCGGATCATGAGCGCCGAATCATCACCCCCGTTCGTCGCCGGTATGAAGCCGGATTCACGGAGCAGATAACTGAAAATCGGCACCTTGAAGAAAGTCTTTTTAACGATAGTCTCCTGTTTTTCGAATAGCGAAACAAGGAGAAGGGGGTCCAGATAGGATAGATGGTTCGAGATGACGATGGAGGAACGGATCGTGCTGAGGTCTCCTTGGATTCGCAGGTCAAGCTCCGGTGTGATGCGCAGCATAACGCGAAAGAAACTGCTGAAGAAGCGCTGATTGAGGCGCTGGAAGGCGGCCTCTCGATCCCCGGCCCGGAGCCAGGCCCATCCGTAACGAGGGGCAAACAAGAAGAGAAATCCCAATATGAAATAGACCCATATAAGGATCGTTACGGTCACATCACTGAAGATTTTAAGTTTTCTGGAAAAGAGCGTCATGGGGTTTCATACAAATCGTTTGATCAGGAGACTCGTGTTGACGCCGCCGAAGGCAAAATTCTGGATGGCCGCTACGTTCATCGGCCGTTCTTCCAGCGCCGGGGTATGGCGGATCATGGCGCATCGCTCGTCCGGCTCTTCCAGATTGAGCGTCGGGGCGATAAATCCTTCCTGCATCATGTACAGGGTGATGATGGTCTCGATCGCGCCGCAGGAGCCCATGGTGTGCCCCATGTATCCCTTTAATCCCGTGACAAAGGGTCCGGCGCCATAGACGGCATGGATAGCCTGGGCTTCGATGATGTCGCCCATCTTGGTCCCTGTCGCGTGGGCGCTGACAAAATCGACCTGATCGGCAGCCAGGGCCGCGTCCCGAAGGCCGATGCGGAGCGTTTCGCTGATTCCGGCAAGATTCGGCAGTATCAGATCGCCCCCGTTGTTGTTGCAGGCAAAACCGATGACTTCGCCTAAGATGGTCGCACCGCGCCGTTTGGCCTGCTCATACTCCTCCAAAAGCACCGCTCCGGCGCCTTCCCCCACGACAAGTCCGTCGCGATGGACATCGAAGGGACGAGGCGTGCAATGGGGCCGGTCGTTGAACGCCGTGGAACAGGCCAGCAGATTGTCGAAAACCGCCACCGTGGTCGTATCGTATTCATCGGCCCCGCCGCACAGCATTGCATCCTGCATGCCGTGCTTCACCATCTCGTAACCGTAGCCGATGGACTGGCTGCTCGTCGTGCAGGCCGTGCCGGAGGAGATCACCCGGCCGGTGATGCCGAACATCCGGGTGATGTTCACCGCCGTCGTATGGACCATGGACTTGAGATAATCGACGGCGCCGATGGCGGAGAATTCGGACCGTGAACCGCTGAAAAAAGTCTTGTAGATCTCCCGCTGGACCGTGGGGCTGCCGTGGGTAGAACCGAAGGCCACCCCCAGGCGGCCGGAAGTCACAAATTCCTGCGTCAGGCCGGCCTGTTCGAGGACTTCCTTGGCGACCTGACAGGCGTAATAGGCCACAGGCCCCATGGTCTTTCGGTGGGTCCGCTTAAAGTCATACTCAATGGGATAATCGACGGTCCCGAAGACCTGGGAGTGGATAAACTGGGACAGGAGGTGGTCCTCCTTGAGCGGTTTCACGCCGGACGCGCCCCGCCGGAGGCTCTCAACGATCTCCTTGCGCGTATGACCGATGGGGGTGATCGCCGCACAGGCGGTGATGACGACTCTTCTTCCCGTCATAAGCGGAAGGTTGCCTCCTTCCGCATCAGGTCTGCCACGCTGCAAATCCCATGAATTCTCATCAAAGCTCTCTCTTTTTTGCCATGCTCTCTACATAGTCGATAATCTGTCTGATGTTTCTGATCTCCATGGCCATCTTCTTCTCTTCGTGTGTCAGTTCGAGGCGCAATAACCGTTCGATCTCCAGCAGCAGTTCGATGGCATCCACACTGTCAAACCCGAAGGTTTCGCGAAGGTCGTCATCGAGGCCGGGATTGACGATCTCGAATTCACGCTGGAAGATTTCGAAGATTTTAAGGGTAATCTGTTCTCTGGTCATCTGGTTCCCTTTGTTGCACGCACCTTTCCCATCAATAGTGTGAGCGAAATCATAATGAGTATTGTCTTCTTTAGCAAGCCCTTTTTTGCTCTCCCGAAAGGAGCTTTGCGAAGATCTCACGGGAAAAACGATCATACCCGATCATCTGCCTGACGGCCTGAAACGATCCCAGCAGAGTACCCAGGACACCCGGCGACAGGGCGTTCTGGCCGGCGAAATAGAGCCCTCCCACCAGTTGGCGATGGAGTGCGGCTTCTGACGACAACTGCCGGGACGACCGCATGATGCCATAGGGTGAACCCTGGGGGCTGTTCACCCAATCCCTGATGGTCAATGGAGTGTAGGCGTCCAGGACCTTCGCCCCGGCCAGCGATCCGAAAATCCCCTCCGCCCCTTTGAGAAGCCGGCCGGCCCGACGGGCTTTTTCCTTATCGTAAGCTTCACCGCGGCGTCCTGTCGTCGTATCCTCCCACTGGCGCCATTCGGAAAAGGGGCTGTTCGTGATGATCATCAGGAGACTTTTGTCCCCCCCGGCGGGTCGCAACTGATAGAAGACCCCGTCTTTGAGCAATCCATCCCGGTCCGCACTCAGACGGTAGACATTATGCGATTGGGCGGGATGGGTTGCGGCGTCCAGGACTACATGCGCCGCGAAGAGTCCTTCCGTATCGTCAAGCCTCATGATCCGGCGGGCATGACGGGGCATGACAGCCCCATCCGGAAGCATCGTAAGGACTGTCTTGGGATGGATGGCAGCCACGATCCGCGGCGCTGCGAGCATCTTACCGGATGCCAACCTGATCCCCTGGATCGCATTTCCCGATGCGAGGATCGCCGCCGCCGGATCACCGCAGAGGAGGGCGCCGCCCAGGTCTTTGAATCGGGTGACAAAAGCCTCCGCCAATGCCGATCCGCGCCCTCGAAGCCGCCAGGACGACAGGAGATAGGAAACCAGGGCGAGGTGGTGGTAGAGAACAGGACATTCGGTCTCGGACATGCCCAGCCATCTTGACGCCACCCCCAGGACGCTCCTGAGCCGGGGAGAACAATGGATCTGCGTCAGATAAGCCCACAACGGCGCCAGGAGCTCCATATCGAGAGAGGGCGGAGAAGAGGAAAGAAAGGCGAAGGAATTCTGGACGTCCGCCAGGGTGCGGAGCGATTTCATGATCGTGGCGATGGGTTGCCGATCCTCAGGAAATGTCTGCCCCAGCGACGCCGCAAAGGCGTCGAGGCCCTCCGGCAGATCGAAGGTAAAATCATCGAAGACGTAGCGATCGATGGGCCCGTCCTTCCCCATCCGCTCGACTGTCATTCTATCCGTTACGCCCAGATAATCGCACATCCTCCTGAGCGATTCTCCCTCCCCGAAGGAACCGAAATAATGGATCCCGACGGGACAATCCAGACCGTCCCGCTGATAACTGCGCATCAGGCCGCCCGGGAGGGGATTTTTTTCGATGACGGCGACGCGGAAGTGCAGCAGGGAGAGGATAATCCCCACCGACAGTCCCCCGATCCCGGAACCGATGATCAGTACATCAAAAGGTTTGTCTGTTTCCATTGACGCCTGTATTGGATATGTATGCCCCGCGCTCGGATGGGCGGGGCTCACGGGTTGCGTTCCCGGTCAGGGGTACCGACCGCATGATGAGGAAAGGCTTTACAAACGGGTCTTATTTTACACGGTTTTTCCGGACAAATTCCGCCAGGGCGCGCACGGAGGCAAAGGCGCTGACCCCCGCTTCTTTGGTTTCGATCTTTACGCCATAATCTTTCTCGAGCATAAGGACGAGCTCCAGAACGTCAATCGAGTCGATCCCCAGGCTCCCCCCTACAAGCTGGGCGTCATCCCCGATATCCGCCGGAGCGACATCCAGCAGGGACAGGGTATCGATAATCTTGACCTTCATTTCCGCAATGAGTTCTTCCATCTATCCTACCTCTTCCAATTGGGGTGATTTGCCATTTCGATCTAATCGTAAATACCGTTAGAGGATCATGAACCTGAATGACCGTGTACTTTGCCGGATAGGAAACCGGTTCCCTGTCCGGAGGCGCCGCCTGCTTTGCCTTTTCAGCTGGTCTCCTCCGGGCGGAAGGCCTGGATCTGCATTGCGGCCACTGTCTCCGATCCGCTGCTGACCGTCCCGGTGAATACGGCATAACCTTCCAGCGCGTAACTCCTTATCACCTCGGTGATCAGAGTAGTCGGAACGATAAGCCGGGGACGCCGGAAATCGGCGCTCTTGATCCCTACCAGCCAGCCGGTAGCCCCCCCCTGGTTGGATTGGAGGCGTTTCCACCCCTCTAAAAGCGCTGCCGTCTGGGCGACGAGTTCGATCGTCACCAGCACATCTACGGATCCTTCACTATAGAGAGGCCAATCCTCCGTGACGGTGGCTGCCGTTACGGCCTTCTCCGCATCGACGGCGATAACCGCATCGAGAAACCGCATCCGGTCGCGATGGGGGATCAGTGTTTCAATATCGATCTCCATACACTCCACGGGGCCTCCATAACAGAAAACTCACCCCCCGGCAAGACTTTCTTGGGAGAGTCATTCAGAGCGGGACAGGAAGTATCCTTAGCTATCGGGAGCCGGTCTGTCAGACCTTGAAACCGGCCGCCTCTTTATTCAGCCAGTCGACCCAGCCCTCGATTCCCGCACCGGTTTTACAGGATACTTCGAGGATTTTGATGCGGGGATTCAAGGCCAGGACCCGCTGCCGCAACAACTCCATATTGAAGTCACTCAGAGACAGATAATCGATTTTATTGACCACAAGAAGATCGCAGATGGAGAACATCAGCGGGTACTTCAGGGGTTTGTCGTCCCCTTCGGGAACGCTCAGGATCATCACGTTCCTGTGGGCTCCTGTGTCAAATTCAGCCGGGCAGACCAGGTTTCCCACGTTTTCGATGATGACAAGATCGAGCCCGCTGATGTCCAGGGCATCGATACCCTGGGTAACCATAGTGGCATCAAGGTGGCAGAATCCACCCGTCCGGAGCTGAACAGCCGGGATTCCACGGGCGGCGACCTTCTCCGCGTCGACCACGGAATCAATATCCGCTTCGATCACGCCGAGCCGCAGCGAACCTCCAAGCCCTTCAATCGTCCGCAGGATAAAACTGGTTTTACCTGAACCGGGAGAGGACATGAGGTTCACGAGCATCGTTTTTGCAGCCCGGAGCCGTTCCCGGATCTCTCCGGCCGTTTTATTATTGTCGGAGAGGATCTCCTCCTTCACTTCGATGAGTCTGATGCTTTCCATTACTCCGCCTCCATCTCCTTGATGGTGTATTCTCTTCCGGAAAGAAGCGTGCTGCTTTTCCCGCCGCAGGCAGGACAGACCACGTCGCCCATTTTCGACACTTCCCATTCATAGGACGCCGTACAGGCATTACACCGCATGACAATGGGCGTCCGCTCGATCTCAATCCTTGCTCGTTCGGCTACGGTCCCCTTGCTCAGGTAATCAAAATACCGTTGAATCCACTCGTCTTGGAGATCACTGAGCCGACCGATTCTCAGGTGAATGGTCTTCACCTTTCGGACATCGTTGGCCTGGGCATGTTTCAGTACAATCTTCAGAATACTTTCCGTGATCGGAAGCTCATGCATATCGCTCTCCTGGTCCAACGTATATCATGGGTCATCCCGTCATTAAAGGCCTATTTCCGGGAAGCCAGCGCCTCTTTCAAAACGACACCGGTGGATCCGGTCACATGGATCCACATTAAAAAGATCCACATTAAGAAGTGATCAGGCCGATTCCGTAAAAGCGGATTGAACAATGGATGATTGGAAAATCAGCAAAATCGATAATTCCCCTACAAGCTTTTTGAGGTGATTCGCGCACCCATGTCCACGCGATCGGAATCAAATCCTATACCGATACAACTGGTTATGACAAAATCTCCTTGACATACAAGACTCCTTTCCATATCCTCAGCTCGCACAAAAGCAACTTCTTATCACTTGCGATTGAAAATCCGAGGAAGAAAAAATGATAGCTGAGAACATCGTGCTCCAATCTGCCGGGTCATTTTCAGTGGCTGTTTTAGCCCTCATCATGATGACCTTGCAAATCATGCTCCTTTTCAGAAAGCCTCAATTTACATGGTATGGATGGGGCGCGGCCATATCGTTCTCAGGCATGCTGTATGCGATCGGCATTTTTTTCGAATACAATACCCTCCCTGGCTCTGTCAATCGATTTGCAGGGTTGTTGGAATTTACAGCCATCATTTTTCTGATCCATTGTAACTATGGATTCACATTTGCCTATCTTGGATTGGAGGGAAAACATTATCACGCCCCGGCAGGAATTTTCCACAGCCTCGTTCTGATCCTTTTATGGTCCAATGATTATATCGTAGCCGACAGATTTATCGCCCGTGACTTCATTGGATTGGCAAAGCCTTTTATTGAAACTGATCTTGGACCGCTGGGGCCCCTCTTTGAGCTTTATGGAGTCATGGCAAGCATCGGCGTGATAATATTATGGGTCAGGCACAAAGGAGAAGATTTAAGACACAGGACAGTCTTTCTGACAGGTATGTTCTTCTGGCTTGCGCTTGCCATCCATGATGGATTAGCGTCCATGGGGGTTCATACTATTCAATATGTCATGGAATATGGCTTTTTTGGGTTCTCCGTTATCGTCCTCTGGGTCGTCTTCAGCGGCTTCGTTGATATATCGACTGTAGATAAATACCGCGTGATTACTGAGTTTACAAATGACAGTATTCTGATGATTCAGGACGGAAAAACGGTCTTCAGTAACCCGGCATCCATCGCCTTGATTGGAAGACCTATTATAGATTCGTCGATTAAGGATTTCCTTGATATCGTTGTACCGGAAGACAGGCAACTATTCATGGAACATTACAATGGGTTGCTGAATTCGATTGATTATCATCATTCCTTAATGATTCGCATAAGAAGGTCAGATGGTCAGGAGAGAATAATTGAAATGAGGGCAAGCCTGATCAGATATAGAAACAGACCGGCGATCCTGGCCGTTGCGCGCGACATAACGGAACGAATCCGTGAAGAGGAAGCATTGAAAAAAAGTGAGGAAAAGCTTGTAAGGCTAAGGAAGATGGAATCCCTGGGGCTTCTGGCCGGCGGCGTAGCCCATGATTTGAATAATGTCCTTTCAGGGATTGTAAGTTATCCGGAAGTGATTCTGTTGCGCCTCCCTGAAGGCAGTGAACTCAGAAGACCCATTGAAACCATGCAGGAATCCGGGCAAAGGGCCGTAGCTATTGTTCAGGATCTTTTAACCGTGGCGAGAGGCGTGGCAATCACAAAAGAACCATTGAACCTGAATGATTTGATCAGAGAATATCTAACATCTCCGGAATTAAAAAAACTTATGCAATATCATCCAGGTGTAACCGTCAAAGAGGATCTGGATGCCAACTTATTGAACATCAATGGCTCTCCGCTCCACATCAGAAAGGTGGTTATGAATCTGGTGTCCAATGCCTCTGAGGCGATTGAGGGTTACGGAGATATTGTTGTATCGACTATGAATCGTTATTTAGACCGACCCTTGAAAGGCTATGATGATGTAAACATTGGTGAGTATGCAGTTCTGGTTGTAGAAGACAATGGGCCGGGAATATCATCAGATGATCTTAAACAGATCTTTGAGCCCTTCTTTACAAAAAAGGTGATGGGCAGAAGCGGTACCGGTTTGGGCCTGGCGCTTGTGTGGAATGTCGTACAGGACCATGAGGGTTACATCGATGTGATAAGCGACAAGCGGGGTTCAAGATTCGAGCTGTATTTCCACATAACAAGAGACGCGGTCGCTGACAAAAAAATATCTGTCCCCCTTGAGGAGTTATATGGCAGCGGAGAAATGATCCTGGTCATAGACGATATGAAAAGCCAAAGGGAGATCTCATGCCGTATGCTTGAGACATTGAGATATAAAACAAAGGCCGTTTCAGGCGGTGAGGAGGCTGTCGAATATTTGAATGAACATATCGTTGATTTGCTGCTGCTGGATATGATCATGGACCCTGGAATAGACGGGTGTGAGACATACGAGAGGATCAAGAAGATTCATCCCGGACAAAGGGCCGTCATCGTCAGCGGATTTGCCGAGACTGACCGTGTCAAGAAAACCCTGAAAATGGGAGCAGGCCGGTTTCTCAAGAAGCCGTTAATCCTCGAAGAGCTGGGACTGGCGGTGAAGGAAGCATTGGCGAAATAACCGTTGGCTTTCTTCAGAACATGCCCTCTTCCCGAATCCCGTAGCGTTCTTCCATCAATGAGTGTGATTGAAGATCCGCTATCGTTTCCTTTGGCTGGCGGAACAAGGATGTCGACGAAGCGGGAAGGCGTTCGGCAGGCTGCTTGGGATGACCGCCTTTGGCAGTGCCGGTGACGCTGAATTCTTCAATACAGACGTTTACCCCTGTTTGCGATTTCATCTTCATGGTCCTTATCTCCCATCAGCCTATGAACGCGGTCCCATCCATCTGTCGTTTGGGAAGAGGATCGCTTCGGCTAAAGTTTATTTTAAAAAAGACCGATATAAGAAATAGGCTGTAGAAAGAGCCCTTTATCTTTCCACTATGGAGAACGAAACGATCATTCGGCGTCCCGTGAATGTTCTGGGATGTTTTCTAAGGAAGGTCTCTGGAGGATAAGAGGTATGGTCTATACGTTTGCATGTCCTGTCCCATGTCATCGAGTCATAAAAGTGTATGCGAACACCGCTGACGATGCCATCAACAAAATCATTGTCGCAGGCGCCTTGAGCTGTCGAAACACGCATAATCATTCATGTTGTGAAAAGGGCCGTCATCACATGCCTTCGTTGCCTGAAGAACAACTGAGGGAAATCGTTCGATTCAGCATGGAAGCAGAATCGGTCGATGGAAGGCCTATAACGATAAGTGAACGGATGACGGGCACAGCGGAAGGGTATCCTTATGCGGCAAGCGCCGGGTGACCGGGGATCATTGCGCCGAATTCACATGGCATTGCCTGTCTTTATAGCGGACGGCGCCTGTATTGATATTAAATGTACCGTCTGTCGATAGATTCGGATTATAGTAGGGATCGTTGCCGAGATATTTTTCCCACCTCTTTTTCATATAGCTTGCTTCAGGGTCTTGCCCCCCCCTGTTTGATCTCTTCTCCGCCGTTGGTCTCCTCTCCGTTATTTCCTGATGGATCACGAACTTTGCAAAAGGGGTGTACAAGATCCTGTATCCTTTCTCCGTGACTTTCAGGCATAAATCTACGTCATAATATTTTGTCGGTAATTTTTCTTCATTGAAACCGGCGACTTCAGAGAGGATACCTTTTTTTGTCATCAAACACACTGCCGGTACCGCGCTGCAGTTCCTTATCACATGATGATGACCGAAATAGGGGACATTTTTGTCCTTATAGTTCTCAAAGGCATTGATAGACACGTTTTCTTTGTTGAGTACGAGCCCCGCAGAGATGATCGTCGCATCTTTTTTTAGGATTTCCCCGCCGACGATCCCTATCTCTTTCCTTTGTATCTGTTCGATCATTGCCTCCAGCCAGCCGGCGTTTGTCGCTTCTGCCTGCTCATCCAAAAACAGGATATACTCTCCCCGGCTTCTCTCGGCCCCCAGGTTGTATGCCTTGGGAACAGGATGGCTCATATCGCCCGATTCAAGAAAAACGAGTGGTTGCCTCTCCGATCCCTCAAGACCGTCAACTCTGTTTATCCCGTCGGTATTAACGATGATAATCTCCATATCTTCATACGCTGTGGTCTTATAAATGCTTTTCAGGCAATTGGCCAGGGCCCTTTGATCTTTTGAGTAAATAACGATGGAAACTTTAGGATGCCCCACGATCTCTCGTTTGATTTTATAATTCCCTTTTATATCTGCTATTTCCACGGTGGCCCTTTCTGCTTGTCTGTCAAGATAAGCGGATATCGCCTTTTTCCCCGCCTCATAGGCGTAGTTTTTTGATTCCGGACTTATCGCAGTTGAAGCGGCCAGTGTTCTCCAGTGGTACAATATTTTGGGTATGTGGACGATCTTCTGTTCCTTGGTCTTTTCTATCAATCGTAAAACCAGGTCATAATCCTGAGATCCCTCATAGCCGACCCTGAACCCGCCGATCTGATCCACGATCGATTTTCTATACACGCCCAGATGGCCGGAATACATATGCGACAAAATCAAGTCCGGCGACCATGAGGGTTTAAAAAATGGAGCAAACCGGTCCCCTGTTTCCGAGATTTTGTCCTCATCGCTATAGATCATATCCACGTCCGGTCGACGGTTGATCACCTTCACATTTTCAAGCAACGCATCGGGAGAGAGTTCATCATCATGGTCCAAAAGGGCAATGAACTCCCCTGTCGCCATTTTTAACGCCTCATTTGAGGCCCCGGAAATATGGAGATTCCGCTTGCCATACTGTATTTTTATCCTCTGATCATTTTTACCTTCCCACTGTTTAAGGCATTCGATCGTCTCCTTGGCTGAAGATGCATCGTCATAGAGGCACAGTTCCCAGTGCGCATAATCCTGGTTTTCAACAGACCCAATGCACTGCTCAAGCCACTTGGGGGAAACGTTATAGACGGGAACGATCAGGGATATCTTGGGCCGCAGCTTGAGTCCATCCAGCCGCGCCTTGATTTCACCTGCGTCCCGACCTTCGTTTGTCCTTATCCATTTGTAGTAATCTCTCTTGTCCGCCTCTTCCCGAAATCTTTTTCCATAGAAGATGTAAAGCAAAAGCTTCATCATGGCCCGTCGCGGGCCGTCTCTCCGAATCACCCTCTTTACCCTGTTGACACTCTCTATCATCCCTTCTCTCTCAGATATTTCATGATCGTCTTGAACTGGCTTTTTCCGTCGAGCCCCGCCTCGGCCAGCACCATGTGAGCCTGGCCGCTCCCCAGGAAATGCCCCTTGAGATAAGGATGGAGCGTCATCTCCCGCCCCCGGTCGGAACGGATCCAGCGGTACATCGTCGGCAGGGTAAAGCCGGTGATGCCCATCGCCCGCTTGGCATGCTCCTCGGGAAAGACCTTTTCCTGCATGCGCTTGGGAAGGAGGTCGAAGAGTTCGGCGCTGGCCACATAGTAAACGAACAGATCGACGCCCTCCTGTTCCAGGAGGGGCAGCGCCTCTTCCACAAAGGCGTATCCCACATCGCTGCCCTGGAGGACCACGACGGCGGCGTTCTTCTTTTTTGCCCCCCGGAGGAGGTAGACGCCGGAAGCCGCGCAGTCTGCCGGTGAAAGTCCCAAGGCTTTGCGATCGAGCACCTTTTCTGTAGGACGCGTGACAAAGGGGGCGATCACGGCGGGACGCCTGTTCAGGGCCGCCGCCATCAAGGGCCACAATTCCTGCGGATCCCACGGGGTGAGGGTGACCATCGTCCCCCGCGGGAAATTCTCCTGGAAAATCTGGAGCGGTTGCGGGTCCGCATGGGTCGGTCCATCCTCCCCGGTCTTCAGCCCCGCATGGGCGCAAACGAGAATGATGGGGCGATAAGGCCCCTTCTCCAGCGTCTGACGGGCCTGATTTCCGATGGCGTGGAGGCGGGCCGCGATGTGCCCGAGCGGCGCCAGAAACGCCCCGTATGAAGAACCCGCCCCGCTGTGGCGCCCGAAGGAGGCAAGGCCGGAAAGGATCGCCGTCATGGCGTCCTCGCATATCCCTCCCGTCGCCAGGAGCCGTGATCCCGGGTTGGCAACGGCATTGTAATAGCCGTCTGCAAATCCCTGCCCTACGGTGCTGAGGCTTGTCGAACCGAGGAGGTCGGCAGAAGCGGCAAAGAGGGCCCCGTTACTTGCTTTGTTGTAATGGCTCAGGATGCGGCCGAGCTCGGCGCGCAGCGTCGTGGCGGCGCCGGGGGTCAGCACCAGCTCCTTCGGGGTCTTTTTGGCGGATTGCGAAGCGATTTCGTATATGGCGTCGATCTTCGGTCCGTTGCGCCGGGGTTTGCGTCGACGGCGGTCGAGTCTCTCTTTCGCCCCCTCTATTCTTTCAACGATCATGGCGACCAGGGCCCGGTTTCCCTCCAGCGCTTTACGAACGACCTGCAGGGATTCCCAGAAACATTCCTCCAGGATTCTTGGGTCTTTACCGCTCCGGCACCTCTGGCTGGAGTCTTCGCACCGCGGGAGAGAGCCCTCCGCGGAGCCGGTAAACGGCTCCAGGGTTTCGAAGAACCCCTCGGCGCAGAGCTTGTGCCCCGCCCCGTGGGAGCCCTTCCCCTCGATGCCGTACCGCCATCCTTTGATCGTCCGGTAGACGACGGCCGTGGGTTGGTTGTTGTTCATCTCCAAGGCTTTCTTCTGGGCGGTGAAGATCTGCCGCCAGTCCCTTCCATCGGGGACAAGGATCACGTTCCAGTCATGCAAATAGGCCAGTTCCGCCGGCGTCCACTGGACATACTCCCCGGGAACGCCGTTCTCCCGGCAGACATGGTTGCTGTCGATCGACGCCTGATTCCAGTCTATATGGAGAATCACATTCTTCAGACAAGCCGTGCCCGCGGCGGCCAGGGCCTCGCTGACACGGCCGGGAGTCAGCCCGCCTTCCCCCTCGACAATGTGGACCCGCGGCGCGTTTTCCCCATAATAGTCCAGCGCGCCCAGGGCGAGGCCGATCGAGCTGCCGATGCCGACGCCCGAGGCGCCGGTCGAAAGGCGGACAAAGGGGGTCGCCGGAGTCGGATGGCCGTCGAGAACCTTGGCTCTGAGCTTCTCCAGAAGAGGCGTCTTCGTGATCGGGTTCCGCCGGAAACCGAGGAGGTCTTCCAGGCGGATTTGGAGGTTCTCTTCCCTGGGGAGAAGTTTGGGCGCTGCAATCCGCAGGGCCTCGGTCCGCATCGCCCAAAGAGAGTAAAGCCCCATCGTCTTGTGACCCGCGCCAAGGGAGATCACGTCTGCGTCCTCCCTCCCGGGCCGAGAGATGTCATAGTCCAGAAAACCGAGAACAAGACCCGCCAGAAACCTCCCGGACGAGATCGATCCGCCCGGATGGCCCGAGGCCGGAACGTAATTGAAAAGCAGTGTGCACAAGGTGCGGTAGATCAGATCGAACTCGTCGAGGAGTTTGACCTGGTTCGCAGAGACGGGTGGTTTCCCGCGCTTCAACTCATCCATCACATCGCAATATATTCCCCTTCTTGATCCGAGTGTAAATGCCATCGTCAGCTCCTTAGTCATGTTTTAATTTCACTTGCGTTCGCCGTCGCACGGACCGTCTTCGCGCGGTAAGGCGGCACATCATCGTCCGTTAAGAAAAGCCTGTCAAGGGATAAAACATGAAGGAAGATCCGGATAGAGATCCGCTTTCTCTTTCCTTGACGCACCGTGACGCCTCGCTTATAGTGCGAAAAATTCGGCTGTTTCGGAAGCTCTTATCCATCGCCGATCCATCGTTTACAGAAGACGAAACACTATCCCGGTTTGATCAAGGAGGGGCCTTTGCAGACAAACGTTTTCGATCCGTATTTGTGGAAGAGGTTCTGGCAAATCGCCAGACTTTACTGGTTTGCCGATGAGAGGTGGAATGCCCGTTGGGTCCTGGCCTTGCTGCTTCTCCTTCTGTTCGCCTTTACCGCCCTGAACGTGGTCCTGAATTTCGTCGGCCGGGATTTCATGACGGCCCTGGCGGAAAAAAACCTGCCCGCATTCAATAAAAATCTTCTTATTTACCTGGGCGCATTCGTCGTGGCCACGCCGGTCAGCGTCTTTTATTCCTTTATAAGGAAGCGTCTCGGCGTCAACTGGCGCTTGTGGCTCACCAGCCATTTCCTGGAACGATACTTTCGGAACCGCGCCTATTACCGGATCAACGACGACAAAAGCATCGACAACCCGGATCAGCGAATTTCTCAGGATATCTCGTCTTTTACCGTGACCAGTCTGGGATTCCTCTCCATCCTTTTCTTTTCGCTCGTGCAGCTCATCTCCTTTGTCGGAATCCTGTGGAGCATCTCCATCACCCTGGTCCTGGTCCTGCTGGCCTATGCCGCCGTCGGGACCGTGGTCACCCTGTTCTTCGGCAAGCGGCTGATCAACCTGAATTTCCAGCAATTGAGGAAAGAGGCCGACCTGCGTTACGGTCTGGTGCACGTCCGGGACAACGCCGAGTCGATCGCCTTCTTCCGGGGCGAGCAGCGGGAGAAGGGGCAGATCGCGCAGCGGCTCCTGAGCGCCATAGGCAACCTGAGATTCCTGATCGGCTGGGAGCGGAATCTGGAATTCTTCACCAAGGGGTACGAGTACGTCATCCTCATCCTGCCGATCGTGGTAATGGCCCCCATGTATTTTGCCGGCGAAATTAAATTCGGCGTTGTCACCCAGGCCGAAGGGGCGTTCATCCAGGTCCTGAGCGCCCTGTCGGTCATCGTGACGCAGTTTGAACAGCTGAGTAATTTTGTCGCCGGGATCACCCGTCTGGAGACCTTCTCCACAGCGCTGGAGTCCGACACAAAAGAGAAGACCGGGGAGAGGCCCCGCATCGCATGGGCGGAGGAATCCCGCCTGGCACTGGAGCATGTCACACTGATGACCCCCGATTACCACCAGACCCTCGTCCGCGATGTGTCCCTCGAAGCGCCGGCGGGAAAGGGGCTGTTGATCATCGGGCCCAGCGGTGTCGGCAAGAGCTCGCTCCTGAGGGCCGTCGCGGGGCTGTGGGACGCCGGCGAGGGGAGGATCGCCCGACCGCCTCTCAAAGAGATGCTGTTCCTCCCCCAGCGTCCTTACATGGTCCTCGGCTCGCTGCGCGAACAGCTCCTCTATCCGCAGGTCGAGCAGGAGGTCGGCGACGCAGAACTGATGGCCGTACTGGCGAGGGTGAACCTGGCGGATCT
>PNOO01000032.1 GCA_013824905.1 Syntrophus sp. (in: bacteria)
ACAATATGGAGCCGGCTCCGGACGGAATTGACGTTATAGGTGGCGATCCTGAAGATTCCCATCGTGATTGTTTCCTTTCCATGTGAATCCATAACACAATCTTACCATGCGGTTCAAGCGGTTTGAACCCATTTCCCTTGACATCCTGACGCCTTCTTTCTATAGTCGCCTGCCTGGAACAAGGTCGGCACAAAGAAAGGTTTTTGAATTGAGTTCCTCTTCTGCAGCGATCGATGTGGGGGGCGGTATTCCCAAAAAGACGGGCTTGCTGGCACTGGGTGTCTCCGCGCTGGGGGTGGTGTACGGCGATATCGGTACGAGTCCTCTGTACGCCATGAAAGAAACCTTCTTCGGGGCGCACCCGCTGGCGCGCAACCTGGAGAATGTCCTGGGGGTTCTGTCGCTGGTCTTCTGGACTTTACTGCTTATCGTGGGCATCAAGTACGTCCTGCTGGTGCTACGCGCCGATTTTCACGGTGAAGGAGGGATCTTCGCCCTCCTTGGGATCATCAGGGAGCAACAGCCTAAGAACGGAAGGCCCACGAGGCTCATGTGGTTCGTGACCACCGCCGTCATGATCGGGGCGGCCTCTCTTTATGGCGAGGGCGTCATCACCCCGGCGATCTCCGTTCTATCGGCCTATGAAGGGCTCGAGGTGGTGACATTGGCCTTCAAACCTGCCGTCATCTGGCTGACCGCGATCACCCTTCTGCTGCTCTTTCTGTTCCAGAGCCGCGGCACGGCCCGTGTAGGCGGGATTTTCGGGCCGATCATGGTTGTCTGGTTCGTTACGATCGGCGCCGCGGGGCTGGTCTGGATCATCGCCCATCCCGTCGTGCTCTGGGCGGTCAATCCCCTCTATGCCGCCCAGTTTCTTTACGTCCACGGCTTCCGGGTGGTCTTCGTCCTCGGGGCGGTGGTGCTTGCCATCACCGGCGTCGAGGCGCTCTTTGCCGATATGGGGCATTTCGGGCGCAGGGCGGTCCAGTTTTCATGGTACTCATTCGTCTTCCCCTGTCTGCTGCTGAACTATTTCGGCCAGGGAGCGCGCCTTCTCGACAGTGCACCCGTCCCCAACAACCACCTCTTCTATGCCCTGTTCCCGCAATACGATCCGATCATTTATATGGTGGTGGTGTTGGCTACGATGGCCACGGTGATCGCCTCACAGGCGCTGATTTCGGGCGCCTTCAGCATGACCAGGCAGGGGATTGCCCTGGGGTTTTTCCCCCGCATCAACATCGTCTTCACATCGGCCGAAATAGAAGGACAGATCTATATCCCCGCGGTGAACTGGCTCCTCCTCATCGGCTGTCTGCTTCTGGTGATCAGCTTCGAGACGTCGAGCGCATTGGCGGCTGCATACGGTATCGCAGTGACGGGAACGATGGCCATCACATCGTTCATCTTTTACTTCGTGGCGCGTGGCTGGGGATGGAAGTGGTACTTGATCGGCCCGGCATGCCTTTTGTTTCTCCTCCTCGATCTTTCCTACTTTTCCGCTAATACACTAAAGTTCGTCGACGGCGGCTTCGTCCCGATCGTGATCGCCCTGTGCCTTTTTTACCTGATGAAGACCTGGCAGTGGGGGAGAGCCCAACTGTCCTTGGCCTTCTCCGAGTTTCTGAAGGTCCCCATTCGGCGCTACCTGGAGTTGAAGCAGCAGATTATGGACAGCCCGCATCTGCGCACCCAGTTCGGCACGCGCAGCCTGACCCAGGTGGAGCGGGCCATCGTGTTTATGACCTCAAGGCCCGTCCTGTCGCCCGATGACCCTTGTCCGATAGGCCTGCGGATCTATATCCGGCGGAACGGTGCGATACCCAAACACATCATCCTGCTGAACGTCGCCCAGTTGAGCCGGCCGGTTGTTCCCGAAGCGGAGCGCTTTGACTTGATCCCCCTCGGCGTGAATACCGTGGCTATCAACGCCCGCTATGGCTATACGCAGAAGCCCAACGTCCCTATATTACTGCGGACGCTTAGGGAAAAAGGCCTCATCCGGTTGAACGAGAGGCGCTGGACCATCCAAATCGGCGAGGAAGAGATCCTGATCGACTCTTCGCTGCGGCTCTTCCGCCGCCTGATGCTCCGGTTCTTCCTGTCGGTTATGCGCTTTACCAACTCGGCCGACCGCTACTTCGGTCTGCGCGAGTTTGCCGGGCGCAACAAAACGGTCATTCCGGTCGTGATCGGGCGTAAATTCGCCCGTGTCATTGTCCAGGATGACGACCCCGCCGATCTGAATTCGGTAGATGCGGGTTCCCAAAGAAAAAGTTAGAAATACTCTCGATGACCTGAAAAAACCGTGTAAACGGGAAGATCTCGGTTCCGATTATCCCAAATTATAGTGCATCCATGATACATCTGTCTGGGCGGTTGGTGAGATAAACGCCCGCCATGACCAGGACCGCGCCCGCCAGCAGGGAGAGATTGACTGTCTCGTCGAGTATCAGCCAGCCGAAAAAGACGCCGCTTACCGGAACGAAATTGATGAAAACCGATGCCCGGGAAGGGCCGATCGCCCGGATTCCTTCATAATACCAGAAAAAACCGAGGACCGTCCCGAAAAAACCGAGATAGACGATGCCGATCCAGTCTTCCGGAGTGAGACTGCCGATCAGGCTGGGGAGATCCTGCATACAGGCCGGGATGAAGAGGGCGGCGCCGCCGATAAGGCAGGAGTAGGTGACCGCGGCGAGCGGTGAAAAATCCTTCATGATGACCTTGCCGATGAGGGAATAGGCCACCCAGCTTGCGACACAGGCCAGGACGTAAATTTCTCCCCATCCCACGCTACCTGTGAAGATCGAAAGGGGATCTCCCCTGGAAATGACGATCGTTGCGCCGGCAAGGCAGAGGAAGATGCCCTTCACCTTAGCTGAATCCAGCCGCTCCCTGAAGATTACGGCGGATAAAAGCGCGATGAAGACCGGGTTGGTGGCCACGATAAGCGAGGCCCGGCCGGCGGGAATCGTCTTCATTCCGAGGAAGAAAAAGACATTGTAAGCAAAAACCCCCGTCATGCCCAGGAGAATGGCGGGGAGGACCTGATGCCGCTCAAGGCGGGGGATCCTCCCTTCTTTTAAGATGATGAGGACGAGCAGAAAAAGAGAGGCCGTCAAAAACCTCAGAAACGATGCGGAATAGGGACCGACATGCTGCGCGACGATCCTGGCCGCCACAAAGGTGCCGCCCCAGAAAATAGCGGTAAGGAAGAGCTTGAGATAGATGACCATGAATGCCCCTGAATCATTAATAGTCGGCCTCTCCGGGAAGATGGAAGACAACCGGCATTTGTCCGCCGCCCATTTTCGTGAAAGGGGCGGTCCTGTCAAGAAAAAAGAGCGGCGGTGTGCATCTCTTGGTACACGCTCCCATCAGTCAATCAGAAAACAAAGTGAAATTTTACTTGCACTTGCTTAAGGGACATACTATGTAGCGCGCTGAAAATTTAGAACCAGGGAGTGGTGATGAAATCGTTTGGTACGAGATGGATATTGATCTTGACATTTTTTATCGGATTGACGCTGGGTTTTTTTATTCCCGGCTGTACCCTGCTTGCCGCCGTCGGTTCAGATAAAAGTGAAACCCGCCCGATTTGGGATGAAGGGATAACTTACCTCTTTACGATCCTCACAAGCGGGGAGACGTCCTTTGATGTCCCAAAAGTGTCCGGCCTGCTCGATTTTGCCATTTCGGAAAAAGGCAGTGAGGCCAAAATGCGACCGGGCGAGCGCGAAAATGCGACCGGGGCTTACTTTTTTACCGATGTCAAGGCGCCTTTGTCCAAGGTCGTCAAATACGCATACAATCCCAAGATTCCAGCCTACGTCACCCTTCCCTCGGTCGTCCGCCTTGGCGGTTGGCAGGTCAAGCCGACCGGGACGGTTGCCAGCTTTTGGGAAAAGGTCGGTGACGTGAAGGTCCCGCTCATGATGCGGGGTGTGGAGTATGAGGAAATAACGCCGGACATGACCACCGGCGCCTACTATCGCTACACGATGGACCGTCTGATGGTCCTGCTCCGCTATCGGGAAAAGGATATTTTCATTTCCGTGACCCGCCAGAAAAGTCCCTCCACCGTCGGTCGGAAAGGGGCAATCATCGGCCCGGACACGGACTGGAATTATTTTTATTCAGGCCAAAAGGGCCTGAGCAAAACCGGCCTCGGCTGGGTGGACTCGTATATGTACGACGCCTTTTCGGTCTCCATTCTATTCGAGCCGGGCGCATCCAAAACACAGACCCGTTACATGGCCTTTAAATGGCTCAGGGCCGGCTGGGGCGGGATCAACATGGTCAAGCAGGAAAATATCATGGAGGGCTGCAACCGCTTTGCCTTCGGGTTTAAAAAAGTCCTGGAATCCCCGCAGCTGCCCGAGGCTGAACATTTGATCGACGTGTATGCCAGGATCAAGGGCCTGTCGGATCAGGACTTGACCGCCAAACTTCTGCCGATCGGCAGGGCGCTGCGAAAACTTAGCCGTACAGATCCCGCACTGTTGCGCAGGGATTTTCAGGACATGATAGAGAGCGGGAGATATCTGGACGGGATGAGCCGGGAAGAACGGGAGAATTTGTTGATGACTGAATGGATGAAGCTCTCTCTCGGCAAGCCGTCTTTTCTGGAGAAGTCACTGTGACCGGGTGGTTCAAACCCCCGCGCCCCGACTGCTTTGAGGTCCGTAAAGATATCCGTGCCGTCTGCGGCCTTTGTCCAGATACTGAGGTTTTTATAGGCTGCATCCTTTTCGTCTATCCAGCCGTTTTGGTCTCCATCGTATTTTGCCAACTCGGCAAAACCATCGCCGGTAGTGGGGCCGAACCCCCTTGGATCGTTTATCCTAGAATATCGAAGAGTGTTCCCTGTATCTCGTCAGCGGCCGCTATGGTTTTGATGTTGGCCGTGTAGTTGTTCCTGTTGACGATAAGGGCAATCAATTCCTCTTCCATATTCACATTAGAGGGTTCCCTCTCCCCCTCTCCGATGGTGACCATGTCATCCGGTGTATTCACCCGCTCAACCGTCGCCTTCACACCGGCAGGGGACGCCTCCTCCATGTCGGCGCGGCTTTTTTTGAATCGGTCCGTGTTGACATTGGCGATATTATTGGCAATGACCTCACCCTTCCTGTCGAAGGCCCGAAGCGCTGTAAGGGCGATATTGGCGGCATTTGACATGGCTAACCACCTCCGGTATGAGTTCTTTTGATGATGATCGGCATTCGGGAGGGAATACTTGAATAGGGAATTGTCTGTATACTTTTTCCGGTGATCCTTGTATCATGACCGAACCGGGAGGACCACCGCTTTGGCTTGTAGGCGGCGATCCTGTGGTTGATGGACATACGGCTCCCTGAAAACGAATCGTTTCGGGGGCGTCCGCGAACGGGAGATGATCTCGATGTCGGTCTTTTTTCGATGGAGTGGCTGGCAGATCCTGAAGAACGTCGGCTGGAACTTGGGGCTGCTGATTCTGGGGAGTCTCCTGTGCGCTTTAGCCATCAACGGGGTTCTGATCCCCCATCGCTTCGTCAGCGGGGGATTCACGGGACTGGCGCTTGTCATCCATTATCTTTTCCCGTTTTCCCCCGTAGCACTGGTCTACATCCTGGCAAACGTACCTCTGTTCATCGCCGGCTGGTTTTTCATCAGCCGCCGGTTTTTCATTTACAGCGCGATCGGGATGCTTCTGTTTGCAGTAGCCGTTGCCTGGGTGGATGTCGACATACCGGTCCAGGACAAACTACTCGCTGCCCTCCTGGCCGGCCTGATCCAGGGAGTGGGATCAGGGATCATCCTGAAATCGGTAGGGTCTGCCGGCGGGACCGATATCCTGTCGGTGATCCTCCTTCAGCGCTTCTCCATCCGCCTGGGGACGACCGTTCTTGGCTTCAATATCCTGGTTTTGTCTGCCGCTGCGTTCTTATTCTCCCTGGAGGATGCCCTCTATACCCTGATCTACCTCTATGTCGCCACGAAGATTGTCGATCTGGTCGTGACGGGCTTGAGCCAGCGAAAAGCGGTCTTCATCATCTCGCCGGATTGGGAAAAAATCTCCGCTCGGATTCTCCGCGAGATTCACCGCGGGGTCACCATCCTCCGCGGTCAGGGGGCCTATTCCGCAAGGGAGCAGCAGATCCTCTACACGGTGGTGACCTTTCAGGAGGTGGCAACCCTCAAGCAGATCGTCCGCAAGGAGGATCCGAACGCCTTCGTCGTCGTGTCCGACACCACCGAAGTCATGGGGCATCGAATCGGGAACCAGCCCCACTGGTGACGGCTTTATAACAGGTGTCGCTTCGCTTGGCCTGTGGAGCTTTTTTCACTGAGGCGTCCCCGTGGCGTTATGGTTTGACCGCCTCCCGGATCTGGCGGCCTGTCTCCGGTCCCTCAAGAGCCCTTTCTATGGCGTCGGAGAGGACGCCGTTGATCTGGCTCTCCAGCCTTGCCTCCGAGAGGAAGACATGGTCGAGGGAGGAACTGCTGTCCGAGACGAGCCGATAGAAGATCTTTTTCTTCTGGACGTCGGCAAAGATCAGCGTCAATCGCGCCTTGGCGGTGTACCTTTTCATCGTCAGCGTCTCGACACAGGTGACATCGAGGACATCGATCGTTCCGCCGACGAGGATCGTCCCCCACGCCGGCCGAATCGTTGCCTCATTGAGGTCCCAGGTCGGCCTATCCGGGGCGACGGCGTAGCCTGACTTGGATAAAAGCTCACGGAGAGCAGCGGCGACGGCGTCCGTCGGTTTGACGTATCTGGGCAGGATCGGGATGGGGGTCCCATTTGACTTGATCACCCGGCCGATCAGCAGGGTGTCTTCCATTTTTCTCTGATCGGTAAAGGATGCCACCGTCAGACTGTATTTCCGGCCGTCGGTCACCGCCGGTCGGATGACCTTCGTAGGTTCATACCGCATGTTGACGTTATAAATTTTGGGTGCGCAGCCACTCAGGATCACCAACAGACACAGAAAGACGGCAATCCGGACCAGCCACGGGCCAGGATTTCCGCCCCTGTTCCTGCACGCAACGGCGGTCGCCGCCTCGTTATCCCTGTTCATCATCACGACCTCCTTGAAGATGAGTTTGATTCCTATTTGACCGTTCCCCCCTTCTTCTCAAGGGTAAGGAGGATCTCGCCCGTTTTTTTAAGTTCTTCGCCGAAGGCCCCCCAGTTCCCCTGCCGGAGGAATTCCTGCGCCTTCCGGAAATGACCGAGGGCTTCGAGGGCCGTCTGTCGGTCACTCATCTCCCGGCCGGCCGCCGGCTTCTTCACCTCCGCCTGCAGCTCCCGGTCTTTCATCGGTCCCCCGCCGAAGATCTTCTGGAGGGAAAGATCCAGCGTCTCCTCCATGGCGATGTTGTTCCCGTAAGCGACAATCACCCTCTTGAGCTCGGGAAGCTGGCCGTTGGAGGCCGCCAGGTAGAGGGATTCGACGTAGAGGATCGATTTCTCGATCGGGATCGCCAGGAGGCTCCCCCGGATCACGTTTGATCCATGCTGCTGCCAGAGCGACAATTGCTGGGAGATCACCGTATCCTGGTCGATCCGGGCCTCGATCTGGCGGGGGCCGTAGACCAGCTTCTGCTTGGGGAATTTGTAGACGATCACCTTTCCGTAATGGGGGGCGTCGCAGCGGGCGGCCATCCAGGCCGACATGTTGTCCTTCATGCTGGGGGTGAAGGGTGCAAGGAGGATGAACTCCTCCTTCTCGGCCCCGGGGAGCTTCATGATCGTGTAGTAGGGGTCCATCGCCTGCTGGCCGCCGGCGCCGGCGACCTGCTTGCCGGGGATGGACCAGAGGTCCTCCTTGTTATAGAAAACCTGCGGGTCCTGCATGTGGTACGCCCGATACATCCTCGCCTGGATCGCGAGCAGTCCCGGTGGATAGCGGACATGGCTCTGGAGCGCCTCGGGCATCTCGCCCATCGGTTTAAAGACGCCGGGGAAGATCCGGCTGTAGGTCTGCATGATGGGATCGGTCGGATCGCTGACGTAGAGGCGGACCGTACCGTCATAGGCGTCTACGACCGCCTTGATCGTGTTGCGGATGTAGTTGCCCATGTCGAGGGTTGGCTCCGAGTAGGGGAAGCGGTCCGTTGTCGTGTAGCCGTCGACGAACCACAGGAGGCGTCCCTCGGGGGAGATGACAAGATAGGGGTCGCCGTCCAGGTGGGCAAAGGGGGCAATCATCGAGACCCGCTCACGGACGTTCCGGTGGTACACGATGCGGCTCTCGGAGGTGATGTCATCGGACAGGAGCATCGTGATCGAGCCGAAGCGGGCCGCAAAGATCAATTTTTTCAGGAAGGACAGGGGGACTCCCCCCTTTCCCTCGTATCGGGAGTAGACGTTCTTGTCGCCCACGGGGTAGTCGAACTCCGGCATTTTGGTCCGGACAAAGACATATTCGTTGGAGTTCTCCCCGAAGTAGATCTCCGGGCGGGTCACCTTGATGGGTGTCGTCGAGACGGGGGGGATGTCCTTGATGAAGAATTCCGGAAGCCCCTCGGGGGAGATGCGGTTCACGGGCCCCATGACGACGCCGTAGCCGTGGGTGTAAGCGAGATGTTCGTTGACCCAGGTCCGGGACGGCAGCGCCGGATAGGAGATCTCCCGCGGGGAAAGCATCACCTGCCGGTATTCGCCGTTGATCATGTAGCGGTCGTTATCGACGCCGGTGAACTTGTAGTAGGTCCGCATCTCCTGGAGCTGGCTGTAGGTCTGCAGGAGTGGTGCATGGTTCCACAGCCGGATGTTCTTGACGGTGAGGTTGTTCTTCTGGAGGTCCTTCGCCGTCAGATTATCCTCCGTCGGGAACTCCTTCTCCTCAATCTGGGTCAGCCCGTAGGCGAGGCGCGTATACTTGATGTTCTTCTCGATGTAAGGGGTTTCGGCGACGATCTCGTTGGGAATGACCTGGAATTTCTGGATGAGAGAAGGGTAGATCCCCCGTCCCAAGACGTTCAAGGCGACGAGAAGGAGGATGGCCGCCGCCGGAAAACGCCAGTCCGGGCGGAAGGCAAAAAAGATCGCGGCCAGACCGGCGAGGGCGTAGAGTCCCATCATGAGTTTCAGGACCCACAGCTGCGTGGTCACATCGGTGTAGCCCGGGCCGAAGACGACGCCCCTTTTCGTGAAGAGAAGGTCGTTGAGGTCAAGCCAGGCGCCGAAGACGCCCCAGAAAAAGAACAGGGCGACGAGAATCGCGATGTGCACCCGGGCCGCCGGGGCAAACTTCCAGATCCGCGGCGGGATGAACAGAAACGATCGCCGGAGAAGATAGATGAATCCCGTCGCCGCCGCCGTCACGATCAGGACGAACTTCAACCAGCCGAAAAGGTGCAGGAGAAAAGGAAACTGGAAGACATAAAAACTGATATCCTTCTCAAAGAGCGGATCGGTGACGCCAAAGGGGGACGGATTCAGAAAAAGGAGCCAATTTTCCCACTGGGCGGATCCGGTGGCGGCGGCAAAAAGTCCGATGAGAAGGGAACCCATGAGGATAAGGATCTTGAGGGTGGCTGGTTCCATATTCCGGAAGGGGAGGTCGAACCCTCCCGCCGGATCGCCGAAAAGGGGTTCCCTTGAGAGCCGCATCGCGATCAGCAGATTCACATAGAGGACAAGAAAAAATCCTGCGCCGAAGACGGCGCCGGTCTTGATTTTCGCCAGGAGGGTCACGGTGAAGATCGTCTCGTAACCCACCTCCTGGAACCAGAACCAGTCGGTGATCAGGCCGATGATCCTAAGTAAGATAATAAATAGGACCAGCGCTGTGATGATGACGATCATCCCTTTCATCTGTCTGGCCTGGGTCTTCGGTGTACGGATAATGGTCATGGTCTTGTCTCCTCAAGGATTTCGCCGGAAAACGACTTTCGGTATTCGCTTACGAGCAGTGTTTTTTCGACTCCGTGATCGATGAAATCCCACGGCAGGATCTCATCGGTCTCCTTCCGACGGTAGACGTAAAAGTCGGGATTGACATTCACCTCCCGGAAGGCCTGCGCCCAATTGCCTTCGAACCGGTGGACCGCGAGAAGCAGCTTTCCCACCCTCCTGTCGCCCAGGGTGAGGAGGGCCTGGATGTAATTCCACTTCGGGAGGTCGTGGGTGACCGAGACCGCCTTCTCGCCGCGCAGGCCATCTTTGATTCGCCGGATTCTTCTCTTAACGACGGCCGTATCCTCCAAGGGGCACCATTGGAACGGAGTGGCAGGCTTCGGGATGAACTGGTTGATACTGAGCGTCAGACTCCGGAACCCTTTCTTCCCTGCTGAAGAGTGGCGGGCTCGGTGTTCCATTGCCTTCACCAGACGGACGATGGCATCCACATCTTCATCCGTCTCTGTGGGGAGGCCGACCATGAAATAGAGTCTGAGGCGCACTATATCATATTCCAGGAGATTGTCCACTGCGGAGAAGATCTCCGCTTCCGTGATCCCTTTGCGGATCACGTTCCGGAGACGCTGTGAGCCTGCCTCGGGTGCGAGGGAGAGAGTCTCTACGCCGGTATCCTTCAGGAGCGCCGCCATCGGTCGGTTCAGGCGGTCCAGGCGGAAGGAGCCGACAGCCACAGATCCTCCCCTCTTCAGGATGGAGCGGCACAGAGGGATGAGTTCAGGATGATCCGAGACGGCCGTTCCCAGCAGGCCGATGGTCTTTCTCTTTTTCAACCCCCGGCGGAAGGAGGCCTCCAAGGTCACGGCGCTGCGGAAACGCACCGGCCGGCAGACGAAGCCGGCGGCACAGAATCGGCATCCCCGCCGGCATCCCCGGCTGACTTCCGTGAGGAACATGCCGCCGAATTCGCTGCCTTCGGTGGTGATCGCCTGTTCGGTCGGGAATGCGTTGATGTCGGGGGCCGTACGTCGAATGATCCGGCGGGGGTAGGCGGAGTCAAGGGGCTCCCGGGCGGTGATACGTCCTTCCTGTTCGGTGGTCACCCGGTAAAAACGGGGGACGTAGGCACCGTGAATCTCCTTCTGTATCCGGTCCAGGAAAGCCTTCCGCTTGAGTTTGCATCGCAGGGCGACCGCCGCCGCGTCGAGGAAATCGGGGAGGAGGGCTTCGCCTTCGCCGATCAGAAAGAGATCGAAGAAGTCGGCGAGAGGTTCTGGGTTCAGCGTGACGGCGATGCCGCCGCCGATGACGAGGGGGTCTCTTTCCGCCCGCTCGGCTGCTGCGAGGGGGATCCCCGCCATATCGAGGATCTTGAGGACATTGGGATAGTCGTTTTCAAAGGAGAGGGAAAAGGCCACCATGTCGAAATCGGCCAGAGGTCTTTGCGATTCGAGGCTGAAGAGTCGGGCGGGAGAGGCCAAATGGGCCGCCTCGTCGCTGGAATCGGGGAGAAATACCCGCTCGCACAGACTGCCGGGGTGACGGTTGATGAGCGCGTATACGGCCTGAAAACCGAGGTTGGACATCCCCGTCCTGTAAGCGTTCGGATAGGCGAGGCAGATAGTCGCCACCTCCCCCCAGATCTTCCGGACGCACCCGTCCTCCCGGGCGAGGAGATCGAGACATTTCTTCTTCAGTTTCCAGGACATAATAAATTAATCCGCCTGCCTCCTGAGAAATGTGGGGATCTCCAGATCGGGATTCTCTTCCTCATCGACGGTCCCGGCCTTTACCGAAGAGGCATCCGCCGGTTTGTCGTTCCTTATGAATGTGGGGATGGCCAGATTGCTCCGCCGGATACTGCCCAGCGGTGTGATGTTGCTCCTCGGCAGTTCCGTATTTTCAAATCCGGTCGCGATAACGGTGATCCGGATCTCATCTCCCATCGTTTCGTCGACGACGGTGCCAAAAATGATGTTCGCATCCTCGTGGGCTTCGGATTGGATCAGGGAGGAGGCCTCGTTGATCTCATAAAGGGTCATGTCCGGACCGCCGGTGATGTTCAGAAGGATGCCGCGGGCGCCCTGAATGGTATTGTCTTCAAGCAGCGGCGACGAGATCGCTCTCTGAGCGGCTTCCACCGCCCTGTTTTCTCCACTGGCGACGCCGGTCCCCATCAGGGCCACCCCCATCTCTGACATGATGGCCTTTACATCGGCGAAGTCGAGATTGATGAGTCCCGGAACCATGATCAGGTCTGAGATCCCCTTGACGGCGTGGTAGAGGATGTCATCGGCCTTCTTGAACGCATCGAGGAGCGAGATATTGCGACCGCTCAGGCTGAGGAGCCTCTGATTGGGTACGATAATGAGGGTATCCACCACCTTTCTCAGTTCATCGATCCCTGCATCGGCCTGGTTGTTCCGTCTCTTCCCCTCGAAATGGAAGGGTTTCGTTACGACTGCCACCGTCAGCACCCCCAGTTCCTTGGCAATCTCCGCCGCGATCGGTGCGCCCCCCGTACCTGTCCCGCCGCCGAGACCTGCGGTAATGAAAATCATATCGGCTCCCTCGAGCTGCGTCTTCAGCAATTCTCTGGTTTCGAGGGCGGCCTGTTTTCCGATGTCGGGATCCGAACCGGCGCCCAGCCCCTTGGTGACCTCGGCGCCCAGCTGGATCTTGACCGGCGAGGCGGACGCTTCCAGCGCCTGTGCATCGGTGTTGGCCGCGATGAAATCAACGCCCCGAAGGTGGTATGAGATCATGGTATTCACTGCATTTCCACCTGCACCGCCGATGCCGATCACTTTGATCCTGGCTGCGCTCATCACCCCCCCGTTTGACAATTCGAACATAACGCCTTCCCTCCTAAAAGAATTCGAGAATCCACTGTTTGAGTCTTTTAAACATCCGGCTGATAAAATTTCCCTCCGCCCGGCTCAGCTTCTCCCGTGCGATGTTACGGCTGCCATAGACCACCAGCCCCACACCGGTCGCATACAGGGGGCTGTTGACCACGTCCGTGAGCCCGCCGATGCCTATCGGGCAACCTCGCCGGACCGGCATGTTAAAGATCTGCTCCGCTAGTTCGGGGACCCCTTCGAGAATCGAAGTCCCGCCCGTCAAGACGACTCCCGCGGCCAGGATGTCTTCGCAGCCGGATTTGGTGATCTCCTTATAGGCCATCATCAGGATCTCTTCCATGCGGGGCTCGATGATCCGACCCAGAATCTGCCGGGAGACCTCCCGCGGTTCTCGCCCCCCGACGCTGGGGACTTCGATTGCCTCATCCTTGGGGATCATTGGCAAATAGGCACAGCCGTAGCGAATCTTGATCTTCTCCGCCTCGGCCATAGGCGTCCTGAGGCCCGTTGCGATGTCGCTCGTGACGTAATTGCCGCCGACCGGCAGGATCGCCGTGTGCTTGATGCTTCCCTCCGAAAAGATCGCGATATCGGTCGTCCCGCCGCCGATGTCGATCAAGGCGACCCCGAGGTCCTTTTCGTCGTCGCTCAGGACGGCTTCGCTGGAGGCGATCTGTTCCAGGACGATTTCGTTAATATCCAGCCCGACGCGATTGACGGATTTCACAACGTTCTGGATGGAGGTCACGGCGCCGGTCACGATATGGACTTTCGCCTCCAGGCGGACTCCCGACATCCCCACAGGATCACGGATTCCGTCCTGTTCGTCTACGACATAGTATTGAGGCAGGGTATGGAGGATCTGCCGGTCTATGGGGATGGCGATTGCCTTGGCTGCATCAATCGCCCGCTCTACATCATCCTCGTTCACCTCGCGTCCTTTGACGGCAACAATGCCGAGGCTGTTCTGTCCCCGAATGTGGCCGCCGGCGATCCCGACATAGACGGAACGGATCTCACATCCGGAGATGCGTTCCGCTTCTTCCGCCGCCCGCTTGATCGATTCCACTGTATTTTCTATATTGACGACGACGCCTTTTCTTAGCCCTTCCGAAGGGTGGGAGCCGACGCCGATAATGTCGAGCCCCGATTCCTTGACCTCGCCGACGATTGTACAGGTCTTTGTTGTCCCGATATCCAGACCAACAACGACGTTCTCTTTTTTACCCATGCATCCTCCCGCCCCTTATGGAATGTAATCCCCCTCGCCTCACATCCGGTATCCCCGTCCGGCGCCAGCCGGTCCTTCGGGTCCAACGATGTTCCGCTGCTGGACATCGATCTTTGCCGGATCGCTCAAGTCGATGAGCAGAAAACCCGCTTTGAGGTTTTTGCGGTCCAGATCCGCCATGACAGGGGTGAGCCTTTTGAGCTTGTTTTCATAACCATCGAAGCCCAGTTTCAGACAGAGACCGACGTCAGTGAACAGGGAGAGTCCGAAGGTTTCGTTTCCATGGACCTCCGAGACGCCGCCGATGGCGGGGATATCCGCAGCGCCTGCAAGATAACTCAGCAGGGCGAGAGATTTCTTTACCAGCGCCTCATTGGTTCTTCCTTCCTTGACGTAACCCGTGAGGATCGGAAGATTAAGTTCATCTTCGGGGTCCAACTTCTTGAAAGGCGACCCCTCGCTGTCGAGGAGATAGAGCCCTTTATCAGCCTGGAGGAGGGCGACTGCCTTTCTTTCCCGAATCAAGATGACCAGCCGATCTGGAAACTCGCGCCCGATGGAGACCTCCCGGACCCAGGGATTCCCCCTGATCCGGCGGGCGATGGCGTCCGGGTTTAGCGTCAGGATGTTCGCCGCAGGGCGGACGCCGGCCAGAGCCAGGATCTCCTTTTCAGTCAGTTCCTTGCACCCCCGGACGACAGTCTCCCGGATGCTGAAATAAGAGGAGCGGATCGTCAAGTCGTAGCCAACCAGAAGCAAGGCTGTGACAGCGGCAACGCCGCCCGTCAGGAGGACAGCCCGGCCGATTTCCCGCAGGACCTCGCCCGCACGGCGCTTCAGTCGGTGTCTTCTTGCTTCCAGTTGCTGGTGAAACTGTTTTTTCATTTACTCTCCGATGATCCGTACCTCGGTTTCGAGGGAATGACCCGTCGCCTCGAAAACCCGCTTTTGCACCAGGTCGATCAGGCTGAGGACCTCCGCCGCGCTCGCCTGCCCCCTGTTGACGATAAAATTGCCGTGTTTTGCCGACACTTCTGCATCCCCGATGCGCAATCCCTTAAGCCCTGCCGATTCAATAAGCCTGCCTGCCGGGATCTCCCGGGGATTTTTAAAGATGGATCCTGCATTCCTGAATTCCAGGGGGTGTTTTTCCTTTCTGAGAGAGAGTATTTCGCGGATCCTCCCGGCGATTTTTTCTTGCTCTCCTCTCTTGAGTCTAAATGCTGCACCGATGATAATCGTTTCTGCCGGCAAGTCAAGATTTCTATATCCAAAAATGAGAGAGTCACGCGTTACGGTGCGTATCCCTTCGGCCGGATCCGCCAGGAGGCGCACTGTAATAACCACATCCTTGATCTCGCTGCCGCAAGCGCCGGCATTCATCCGAACGGCCCCGCCGACGCTGCCGGGTATGCCGGCGCAAAACTCAATCCCCGTAAGCCCTTCGTGCATCGAGAGAGTCACCAGTTCGGAAAGTGCAACACCGGCCTCCGCCTCGACACGAACCTCCCCTTCTCCGCTGTCCCTGATCTCAAGGCCATGAAGACCTGTAAGGGAGATGAGGACTCCCCGGTAGCCGCCGCCTCTGACGATCAGGTTGGTCCAGTTGCCGACCGGAAGAAAAGGGATCCGGCGCGCCC
>PNOO01000033.1 GCA_013824905.1 Syntrophus sp. (in: bacteria)
ACATCGGGAAGGTGCATCCAGACCCGGGCGAGCTCGATGTGGGCCACCGGGGTGCTCTCCAGTTTCTTTTCCCGGAGCAAATATTTATAAAACCCGCGCAGCGCAGCCAGGGCGCGATTCACCGAATTGGCGGCGAGCCCCTCGCTCTTCAGCCGGCTGAGGTAGGAAATCAGTTCCTCCGTCCCGATCAGACGTATATCCTGTATCTTCAGGCTTTCGATAAAAGCCGCATAACGGTTCAGATCTCTGCTGTACCCGTCGATGGTGTTCCTGGAAGCCCCTTTTTCGACCGCCATGAAGTTCAGGTATTCATCGATCAGCTGATGCATGTGTTTTTTTAACTTAAAATAACCCGATAAGCAAAGATTTTTTCATAGACACAACAGCACCCAGAAATTTATTGACATACAGGACCTTTCTTTATATGGTGCGAACCGCCATCAGCAAATCTTTGAGGAGTAAGCATGAGCATGGATCTGGATGCCCATCGTCCCGCATTGGACGACATTATCAACCGCGAGAAGGCCAAAGGCGGCGCCCTCATCCCGGTACTCCACCAAGCCCAGGAACTATACGGTTATCTCCCTAAGGAACTACAGGACTATATTGCCGAGGGATTGGGCGTCCCCCAGAGCACCGTCTTTGGCGTCGTCACCTTTTACTCCTTCTTCACGACAAAACCCCGCGGGCGGCATCGCATCGGTCTCTGCCTGGGAACGGCCTGCTACGTACGCGGCAACACAAAGAATCTGGAACGGCTGAGCCATGAATTGGGCGTCAATGCCGGCGAGAGCACACCCGATATGCGCTACAGCCTTGAAGTCTGCCGCTGCATCGGCCTGTGCAGCCAGGCCCCTGCCATCATGGTAGGCAAGTCCGTCCATTCCAAGGTTCAGCCCGACCAGGTGGCGGACATCTTGTCCCAGTACGAGTAAATGTCGACGCTGCCGGCATGTGTCGAATCTCCAAAGGATGAAATCCTCGCTGTATAAAGCGGTGCAATGCCAAGGGCATCCCTTGCCGACGTGTACCCATTGGATCACCTTTAGCTGGTGGATGTGAGATCGGAGAGGAAAGAACATGACCATAGAAGAACTGGAGCGCATCCGTACCGAGGCCCGGCAAATACTCGCTGAGCGTGGTGAACGCTTCCTACCCGACGGCGAGCTCAAGCCCCCTCGTCCCGGCGAAGTGCGGGTGGTGCTGCGCAATTGCGGCCAGATCGATCCGAAGCGTATTGAGGAATACATCGCCAAGGAGGGTTACTTTGCCCTCCACAAGATCCTGAACATGACCCCGGAACAGGTGATTGATGAGACGAAACGCTCCGGCCTGCGGGGTCGAGGCGGTGCAGGCTTTCCCGCCGGACAGAAGTGGTTTTTCGCCCGCCAGGCCCTTGCCTCCCGCCCCGCCCCTGCCGACGGCGCACCGCCCGCCTACCTGATTTGCAACGGCGACGAGGGCGATCCCGGCGCATTTATGGATCGCGCCGTGCTGGAAGGCGATCCCCATTCCGTCCTGGAAGGGATGGCCATCGCCGCCTATGCCATGGGGGCCACGCAAGGGTATGTTTACGTCCGGGCGGAATACCCCGTAGCCGTGGAGCACCTGCAAACCGCCCTTCCGCAGGCCCGCCGGTTGGGTCTCCTGGGTAAGAACATCTTCGGCAAGGGTTTCGACTTTGATGTGGATATCCGTATCGGCGCGGGCGCCTTTGTCTGCGGGGAGGAAACCGCCCTTATAGACAGCATTGAAGGCCGGCGCGGCGAGCCGCGTCCCCGGCCCCCCTTCCCGGCGGTATCCGGCCTGTGGGGAAGGCCGACCTCCGTCAACAATGTGGAGACACTGGCCAATGTGCCGCAGATCTTTCTGAAGGGGGCCGATTGGTTCGCCGGCATGGGCACGGAAAAGAGCAAAGGCACCAAAACCTTTGCCATTGCAGGTAAAGTCAAAAACGCCGGCCTCATCGAGGTGCCGATGGGCATCACCATGCGCGAGATCATCTACGACATCGGCGGTGGAATCCTCAACAAAAAGGAGTTCAAGGCCGCCCAGACCGGAGGACCGCTGGGGGGATGTCTGCCGGCCAAGTACCTCGATACTCCCATTGATTTTGAAAGTCTGGTCGCAGCCGGATCCCTCATGGGATCGGGCGGTCTTATCGTTCTGGATGAAAACGACTGCATGGTGGACGTGGCCCGCTTTTTTATGGACTTTACCCAGGATGAGTCCTGCGGAAAGTGTCCCCCTTGCTGGCTGGGAACCAAGCGGCTGCTTGAGATTCTCACCCGAATCACCCGCGCCGAGGGCACGGAAAAGGATTTGGAAACCCTGGAATACCTCACCCAAAACATCTCAACGGCTTCCCTGTGTGCCTTGGGACAGGGAAGTGTAAACCCCGTAGTCACCACCATGCGCCATTTCCGGGATGAATATGAGGCCCATGTACGCGACAAGTTTTGTTCCTCCGGCGTCTGCAAAGGGATGTTCCACTACGAAATCCTGGCGGATACGTGCAACGGCTGTGGCGCCTGCCGCCTGAAGTGCCCGGACAAGGTCATCAAAGGCGCAAAGAAGGCGGTGCACGAGATCGACCAAGCCAATTGTATCGTTTGCGGTGATTGTTACAAGGCCTGCAAGTTCGCGGCCATTGCCATCCGCCCCCGACCCACGCCCAAATCAAAATTGCCGGAATGCGGCTGACCCGCGATAGACGCTGATTACGGAGATCATCAATGACCATACTCGCCATCAATGGAAAGAAAATCGAAGCCGCCGGAGGGACCATCCTCGACGTTGCCCGGGCGAACGGCATTCACATTCCCACCCTTTGCCACCATGCGGCTCTGGCCCCGCAGGGCGCCTGCCGTCTCTGCCTGGTAGAGGTCAAAGGGATGCGGGTATTGCAGCCTGCCTGCACCTATCCCATCTCAGAGGGGATGGACGTACAGACCGATTCGCCCAAGGTGCGGACCGCCCGCAAGTTCGTCCTGGAACTGCTTCTCTCCGACCACCCGAAGGATTGTATGACCTGCGAGACGTGCGGCCATTGCGAGCTTCAGGATCTGATCTACGAGTATGGAGTCAAGGAGACGCCTTTCGTGGGCGACCGGCATCTGTTCCCTCCGGATGAACGCGATCCTTTCATCCTCCGGGACATGGAGAAGTGTATCCGCTGCCGCCGCTGCATCCGCGCCTGCGATGAGATCCAGGCGGTCAACGCCCTCACGATGATGAATCGCGGCTTCCGCGCCAAAGTAGCCACCGCCTTTGACACGCGCATGCAGGACAGCAACTGTATCTTCTGCGGACAGTGCGTCTCCGTGTGTCCGACGGGCGCCCTGACCGAAAAGGACAGCCACGGCAAGGGGCGGGACTGGCAGACGACGAAGGTCGCCACGACGTGCCCTTACTGCGGGGTGGGCTGTAATTTCGACCTGAACGTCCGCGACGGGAAGGTGGTCAAAGTCACCTCCGCATGGAACGCGCCGGCCAACAAAGGGGCGCTCTGCGTCAAAGGAAGATTCGGCTGGCAGTTCCTGCATCATCCCGACAGGCTGACGACACCTCTCATGAAGACCTCCTTCTGGAAGGAAATCAAAGGCACGGAGGGCGCCCCCTCTCCTTACAAAGGCTTTGTGGAGACGGATTGGGATACGGCTCTGGATGCGGCAGCCGGCAGACTCTCCGCCGTCAGGTCGGCGGACGGGCCGGACGCCCTGGCCATTTTGACCTCGGCCAAGTGCACCAACGAAGAGAACTACCTCATGCAAAAACTGGCACGCAAGGAGATCGGCACAAACAATATCGATCACTGTGCCCGTCTCTGACACGCCCCCTCCGTGTCCGGTCTGGGCGCATCATTCGGCAGCGGGGCCATGACCAACAGCATTGAGGATTTGGCCAAGGCAAAGGCGTTTTTCGTCATCGGATCCAATACCACGGAGCAACATCCGGTCATCGGCGCCGTGGTCAAACGGGCGGTGCGCAGGGGCGCCAAATTGATCGTCGCCGATCCCCGGGAAATCGAACTGGCAAGAATCGCCACCCTTCATCTCGCCCAGCGGCCGGGTTCGGACATCGCCCTTCTTAACGGCCTTTGTCACGTCATCATCAGGGAAGACCTCCATGACAAGAAGTTCGTGGCGGATCGCACCGAAGGATTTGACGAGATGAAGGCCGTGGTGGGGACGTACACCCCGGCCCGTGTGCAGGAAATCACCGGCGTCCCGGCGGCGGATATCGAGAAGGCCGCCCGGCTCTATGCCCTTTCCAAACCGGCGGCCATTCTTTATTGCATGGGCATCACCCAACATGCCGGCGGCCATGCCACGGTGATGGCCATCGCCAACCTGGCCATGCTCTGCGGCAATATCGGCGTGGAGGGCGGCGGGGTGAACCCCCTGCGCGGCCAGAACAATGTCCAGGGGGCCTGCGACATGGGCGGCCTGCCCGATGTCTTCCCCGGGTACCGGAAGGTGGCCGATCCGGAAGCGCGGGCGTCTGTCGAAAAGGCCTGGGGTGCCGCCCTTTCCGACAAACCGGGGCTGACCGTAGTGGAAATGATGAACGCCGCTCACGAGGGAAAAATCAAGGCCATGTACATCATGGGCGAGAATCCCCTGGTCACCGACCCGAATTTGCATCACGTGGAGGAAGCGCTGAAGAAACTGGACTTCCTGGTTGTACAGGACATCTTCTTCACTGAAACCGCGGCCCTTGCGGATGTGGTGCTGCCGGGCGCGGCCTTCGCCGAAAAGGATGGAACCTTCAGCAACACCGAGCGTCGCGTCCAGCTCGTACGAAAGGCAGTGGAGCCGCCCGGTGATGCAAAACCGGATTGGCAGATTATCGCCGAACTGGCTAAGAGGCTCAACGGGGACAAGGCTTCGTGGGAATACGCATCGCCTGCCGCCATCATGGCCGAGGCGGCGAAAATCACTCCCCAATATGCCGGCATCAGTCACGCCAGGCTGGAAAAGGGCGGCATCCAGTGGCCCTGCCCATCGCAGGATCATCCGGGAACAAAGATCCTGCATGTGGGGAGATTCAGTCGCGGCTTGGGAAAGTTCAGCGCAGTGGAAACCATCCCGCCTGCTGAACCCTCTGATAGCGATTACCCTCTGACGCTTACCACAGGGCGCCGCTTACAGCATTATCATTCCGGCTCCATGACGCATCGCGTGGCAGGCCTCAATACCCTGCTGCCCGAGGAGCGCATGGAAATCAATCCCTGTGACGCCTCCCCCTTGGGTCTCAAGGAGGGAGACATGGCGGTAATCAGCTCCCGTCGCGGCCAGGTGAAGGCAAGGGTGCAACTGACGAAGCGCATAAAACCCGGCGTGGTCTTCATGACTTTCCATTTCCCCGAAACGGCGGTGAACCTGCTGACCATCGCCTCTCTGGACCCGGTGGCCAAGATCCCGGAGTACAAGGCGACGGCGGTAAACGTCGCCCGGGTCGAGTGACACAAAATAATTCAGAGTGCCGGATTTCCCGAGACGACAAGCTTCCGGTCGACATAAATGGGCTCAGTGGGCTTGAGGCGGTTCAACTTGACGAGGACGCTGACCGTCGTGCCATGCTTTTTGGCAATCGTGGCAAGCGTGTCTCCCTTCTTGACCCGGTAGATGACCTTTTTTGCCTTTTCCGCAGGTAAGCTTTTCCCCTCCGAGACCGGCGCCTTCACCCCCTGCTCCCCCTTTTTCTCCGCAGAGGCTTCGGAAATCTTCAAAAGACGATTCACATAGAGGGGATCGCGAGGTTTTATGCGATTCAGTTTAAGAAGAATACCAAGCGACGTCGAATGCTTCCGGGCTATCTTTTCCAGAGTATCCCCTTTCTGGACGCGATAAAAAGTCGCCTTCTCCCGGAGGGAAGGGCTTTCCCCAGCCTTCCCCGGTGCGGAAGGTCCGTTCTTGGCGGCGGGCTTGGCATCAACCGTCCGGCTTGCCCCTTCCTTTTTTGCCGTACTGACCTCTCCCAGCGCCTCAACCCGGGTTGTTTTATCCTGATCCTTTTGCTTCTCTGCCTTCCCGCCGGTAACTAATACGGCAACAGGAGGGAGGGGCGGAAGGAATTCAGCTATGGAATCGGCGACAGCCTCGGCAATCTTCGTCTGAAAGCGCGGGCTCTTCAGGAGTTTTTCTTCCTTTGCATTGGAGATATAGGCGGTTTCAAGCAGGACTGACGGGACATCGGGAAGCTTGAGCACGAGGAACGGCGCCTCCTGAACGGTCTGGAATTTCAGGTGATTCTCCTTCTGCAGATGCTGAAGGAGAGAGGCGCCGAAGCTTTTTGACCGGTTGATGGTATTGGTCTGGAACATGTCGAGAATGATCGGGTCGGAGTCCTCGCCGCCTTCTCCATTGGGGACGCCGCCGACGCTATCGGCCAGGTTTTCATACCGTGCAAGAATTTTTGCGGCCTCGCTGCTCGCCCCGCCGGTGGAAAGGCAGTAGACGGAAGTGCCTCCGGCCGTCCGGTTTCTCGCCGCATCCGCGTGGATACTGACAAAAAGATCCGCGCCGTATTCCTTGGCGATCATCATCCTCTTTCTGAAGGAGACATAATAGTCGTCGTCGCGGGTCAGAAACGCACGGTAACCCGGCCGTTTGTTCAGCGCTCTCTGCAGTTTCCGGCTGATCGAAAGCACGACGTCTTTTTCGAAGGTCCCTTTTTTCCCGACCGCCCCTACCGCCTCTCCCCCGTGTCCGGGATCGATGACAACGATCCGGTCTTTCCGGGTGATCTTGACCCGCTCTCGCGCCTCGCTCTCCTGCTTTGCGACCTCCGGCAGAACGATATCGATGACGATCCGGTACGGTTTATCCTGAAGTGGCTTCAGTTTAAAAACGGTGGTCTGCACCTGGGCGGGGAGCGCCAATTCCACCCTCACGCCGGACGGGGCGCGGGTGGCAATGGCCACCCCTTCCAGTCCCGGCTTGTTGATGAGGATCGGCTGGGAAATATGGTTAGGAAATGAGGTATCCTCCAGATCGATGATCAGCTTCCGCTCCCCTTTTTCCACTGAAAAGATGGCCTCATCGACCGTATCGATGACGACCCGCGTATGGTCCGGAGCCACCCAGTGGCGGATGCCCATGATCCGGTTCGTCGCCAGGGCGCAGGACGGCCAGAAGGATCCGAAGATCCATGTCAAAATCATGAAGCACTTTAAGGTACGTGACATATCCCCGCCCTGACAATTTTTGCCTATGTATCAGCTCCGGACGGCAATTTCAACCCCGATCGCGAAAAACCGATTGACAAGCAAGGGCGTTGATGAGATGGATACCGCCGCTTTGACCGGGAGCTATATCAGTCCTGCAAGCTTCGCCTTTAGGAGGCTTCACATCCCGATCTAAGGCGGAAAAGGGTTGAATATTCGGATGACGCGTAGTATGAGTGAACACGATGTCCGATCCGGCAGACGGATGTCCTGCAAATGGGCGATTAGCTCAGTTGGATAGAGCGCTGGTCTCCGGAACCAGAGGCCGTGGGTTCAAGTCCCACATCGCCTACCATTTTAAAATAAGGCAGTCCGGTGATATGACCGGCTGCCTTTTTTCTTCCCAAAAGACGGCGTTCTTTCACTTTCTCATGAAGAGTAAGTGTTTCTGGTTCATCCGGTTCTTGCGTACCTTCTGGTTTGAAAAGGGATTATGCTGACAGCATCTGACACTCGCTTTTACCTATTTATAAACACCCTTGACTAGTCCAAAAGATTATCCATTCGTTAGTCGAATTGTTTAACCCAACCTTCAGATCTCGCGGTTAACAAATGCATCAGACTTGAATGATTATGTTTATTTCGTATCACCTGTAAAGTTCATTGATAAACCTGATTCGTTTTATTGTTTATCATCCTCAACCAATACCCACTTCGAAGTCCGGCGACCGCCAATGTTGCGAATTCTTTTCCCGGATAAGGATGAAACGAGATTATGCGTATCACACAGGAACTGAAGGATAAAGCTGTCAAGCATCGGCACTGGAGTAGCCTCCCTTTCAACCAGAATTCAATGCGCAGATCCTGAGAGCGAGTGTAAACATTTGTATTTGCATCGCGTCGGAAGCATCACAATACAAAACAGTTCTTTCCCCTGCTATCGGCTTAACTTCGCTCCGACAATCCGGTTCAGGCTGACACCTGATTCCGATGCCTGGATGGCAAGATTTCTGTGAACTTCAGGAGGGACGCGCACCATAAATTTACCACTGTACCTTTTACCGGCAATCGGTTGAGGTATCTCTTCGCCGGTATGCTTCATATCCTGGATAACGCTCTCGACAGTCTCGCGGAATGGCGCCGGATACGATTCCGATTGACATTCCCCATCGTTTCCCGTACCTCTTGGCCGGAAATGCGAAGGGGAAAAGGAGAGAACATGAAGGACCATAAACGTATCGCCCGGAAGATAACGATCGTGCTGTTCCTCTCCCAGAGCCTGAGCTCGGCAGGATTCATCGCTGCTTTTACCGTCAACTCTCTCGTCGGCGTTGATTTGAGCGGTCAGAAGGCCATGGCGGGTGTGCCCGGCGCGTTCTATGTGCTGGGGCAGGCTTTCGGCGCCCTGGTCTGGGGCCTCAGCATGGAGCGGATCGGCCGGCGGGGGGGTCTCGCCCTGGGCCAGGTCCTCGGTGTGATCGGATCGGTGATCGCAATGAGTGCGGTGGTGGGCCGTTCCCTGCCGCTCTTCCTGGTGGGTCTTTTCCTGGTAGGAATGGCCAGATCCGCGGTCGATCTGGGTCGTTTTGCCGCGGCGGAGGTCCACCTGCCTGCGGAGCGGGGAAGGGCTATCTCTTATGTGGTGCTGGGAAGCACGGTGGGGGCGGTGTTCGGACCTCTGCTGGTGGGCCCCACCGGAACGCTCGCAAAGTGGGCCGGGTTTGCGGAGCTGGCCGGCCCCTATGGCGTCGGCTTCATCGGTTTGATCCTTGCGGCCATACTGATCTTTGCTGGGCTGAGGCCGGACCCGCGGGACGTCGGGCGCGAACTGGCCCGTCTGTATCCGGATTCGGTCCCCCGGCAGGAGACCCGCTCCCTTGCGGGGATTATACGGCAGCCGGGGGTGATCGTGGCCATGGTCAGCGTGGTCTTTGCCCAGCTGGTGATGATGGTGCCGATGTCCATCACCTCCGTCCACATGAAGGCCCTTCACCACCCCTTGAGCGCGGTGTCGCTGGTGATCTCCGCCCATACCCTGGGAATGTTCGCTTTCTCGATCCTCTCCGGACGGATGACCGACCGGTGGGGGCGCGGGCGGGTGATCATCCTGGGAACGGTGGTGATGATCGTCTCCTGTCTGATGGCAGCCCCTTCGACCGGCCTTGTGGCTTTGATGGCCGCACTCTTTCTGCTGGGGCTCGGCTGGAACTTCGCCTACGTGGCCGGGTCCGCCCTGCTGGCCGACCAGCTTTCACCCAGAGAGAGGGCCAAGACCCAGGGTTTCAACGACCTGCTGCTGAACCTGACCTCGGCCGCCGGCCAGATCGTCAGCGGGGTGGTGTATGCCGTCGGCGGCTACGGGGTCATGGCCCTGGCGGCAGCGGCGGCATCGCTGGCGCCGCTGATCCTGGCCATATGGTGGCAGGCGGCCGGTCGGCAGATCACCGCACCCCCGCAGCCATAGATCCGATCGATCGGGTCTTCGGGACAAACAGGGTGTCAGCGACCAGGGGTTTTTTAACCGGCGGTCAGGGCGGAAATGTGATATCCTCTCGAAGCACGCAAGGGGAAAGGGACCCCTGAAAAGAGGATGGGAAAAGCGCTGAGAATGAAAACCCAAAAATAGTCGGAGTCGAGGCATCCATGTGCGGGCGTTTTATCTTGCTTACCGATTTGTCCGTGATCGTCGAATCATTCGGCATCCAGGAAATAGCATGCGATTACAGACCGGGCGGCAATATCTCTCCCGGGCAGCAAGTGATGGCCATCATTCATGACAATGGGAAAAACAGGCTTGCCGGCTACCGATGGGGACTGATTCCCTCCTGGGCCAAAGACCCGGCAATCGGAAACAGGATGTTCAATGCCCGGGCAGAGACGGTGGCCGAAAAACCGAGCTTCGCAAAGGCCTTTCAAAAGCGCCGCTGCCTGATACCCGCAGACGGATTTTACGAGTGGCAAAAAACGAGTAAGATAAAAATCCCGCTCCGTTTTACCTTGAAGTCAGGACAGCCTTTCGGTTTTGCCGGGCTCTATGAAACATGGATATCGCCTGAGAAAGAGCCCGTCCATACCTGCACGATCATAACGACCCAATCCAATGAACTGATTCGCCCCATCCATGACCGGATGCCTGTGATTGTGCCCAAAGACAGAGAGGCGTTTTGGATTGATCCGGACAATCGCCATCAGAAGGAACTATTATTGACATTAAAGCCCTATTCGTCGGATGAAATGCGGGTGTCCGAAGCGGATGCAAAAGCGCTTCAGGGATCGAGGGATTGACAAAAACGGGAAATCTTCATAAAGGGTAGATAGGATCGGTTTTTTAAATCACGTTGCTATCATAAAGCACCATGGATCTAAGATCTGTAAGGGGTATAGGGATTCTCGTCGGACTGGCCGCGTCCCTTTTTAGCTGCAACCTGCAAAACCGTATGCTGTATTATCCGGACCCACATGTGCCGTCCGAAGCGGAGCTGGCCGCCCTGCACCTGCAGTTCTGGCCCGCCAAGGCGGACTACCGCGGTTTTATAGGCGCGACTGAAATCAGGGACGTCAAAGGCACGGTCGTCGTCTTCCACGGAAACGGCGGCACGGCGGATCACCGGGACTATTATGTCACGGCGCTCGGTTCGATGGGGTACAGGGTCATCCTTGCCGAATATCCGGGATACGGGGTGCGCAAAGGGGAGCTGGGCGAGAAGTCATTCGTCGATGATGCCCGGGCGACCGTTCGCCTCGCATCCGAAAAATATCCGGGACCGATGTTTCTTCTGGGGGAATCCCTGGGTTGCGGCGTCGTCGCGGCGGCGGCCGGGGACAAGTCCCTCAGAATCGACGCCCTCATTCTCATTACCCCGTGGGATACGCTTTTGTCGGTGGCCAAATCCCTATACCCCCTGCTGCCCGTCGGCCTGTTTTTGAAAGACAGATATGACTCCGTCGAGAATCTCAAATTGTTTCAGGGGAAGATCGCCGTCGTAGGGGCGGAGCGCGATGAGATACTCCCCATAGGGCACGCCGATGCCTTGTACAGGTCGCTGACCGGAGAAAAAAAGATGTGGGTGATCAAGGGGGCCGGTCACAACGATTGGCCCCTGTTCGTCGATGCGAAGAAGTGGCAGGAATTCATCGCTTTCGTCCACTGATCGTTCAACCTGTGAATAGAAAGGAGAGAGAATGTTTAACGAACTGCTGGAAAAAAGAAGGAGTGTGAAGGTATATGCCGACCGGCCGGTGGAGGCGGCAAAGATCGATGCCGTCCTCGAAGCGGCCCTCCGTTCCCCCACGGGAAGGGCTGCAAGGCCCTGGGAGTTTGTGGTGGTCACGGACAAGACCCTCCTGGAAAAACTTTCCGTCGCGAAGCCCGTAGGGGCCGCCTTTCTAAAGGACGCCCCGGCTGCCGTCGTCGTATGCGCGGACCCATCCGTTTCGGGACTCTGGGTCGAGGACTGCTCCATCGTGGCGGTCACCATGCAGTATGCGGCCCTCGCACTCGGGCTCGGAAGCCGCTGGGCGCAAATGAAGGGGAATAATTTCAGCGAGGGCAAGACCTCGACGCAGTACATCGCCGAACTCCTGGGCCTTCCCGTGAACCTGACCGTCCAGTGCATCATCGCCATCGGGTATCCCGGCGAGGAGATGGTCCCCTACAAAAAGGATGAACTCCGTTTCGACAAGGTCAGCTATAACCGTTACGGCAGCAAAAAGGCCTGATCCCAAAGGAACAGATCATGAAGGTTTGCATCATCGGCGGGGTGGCCGGCGGCGCCACGGCCGCCGCCCGGCTCAGACGACTCGACGAAACGGCGGGGATCATCCTGTTCGAGAGGGGCGATTACATCTCCTTTGCCAATTGCGGCCTCCCCTACCACATTTCCGGCCGGATCAAGGAACGCGGCAGTCTGCTCCTGCAGACGCCGGAACGTTTCTGGTCCCGTTTTCGGGTCAAGGTCCGGACAGGCCATGAGATTCTCACTATCGATGCCCCGCAAAAGCTCTTGAAGGTCCAAAACCGCAAGACAAGCGAACAATACACGGAATCCTACGACTACCTGATCCTGTCGCCCGGGGCCTATCCCTTGGTCCCGCCGATCGAGGGAAGCGACGCCGCGATATTCATGAATCTCTACGACATTCCCTCCATGGACGCCATGATTGCCCGGATCGAGAATCACCCGGTAAAAGAGGCGGTGGTCATCGGCGGGGGGTTCATCGGGGTGGAGATAGCGGAGAATCTGGTTGCCCGGGGGATCAAGACACACCTCGTCGAGATGCTGGATCAGGTCATGACGCCGTTTGATCCGGAGATGGCCGCTATCATCCAGGCCCGGCTTGCCGCAGGCGGGATATGCCTCCATCTGTCCGACGGCGTGAAAAAGATCGTCGGCGATGCCCCGGGCAAAGTGGTTCTGAATTCCGGGACCGAACTGGGCGCCGACCTGGTGGTCAGCGCCGTAGGCGTGAGGCCCGAAACCCGATTGGCCCGGGAGGCGGGCCTGAAGATTGGCGCCACCGGCGGAATTGCCGTCGATGCCGGCATGAAGACGAGTGATCCGTTTATCTTTGCCGTGGGCGACGCCGTGGAGACCACCCACCTGGTGGGGGGAATGCAGGTGCTTGCTCCCCTGGCCGGTCCTGCCAATAAACAGGCCCGCATTGCCGCAGACAACCTATGCGGGATTGGCTCCCGCTATCCGGGGTCGCTGGGGACGTCCATCGTCAAGGTCTTTGATTTGCAGGCGGCCGCTACGGGGCTGAATGAAAAAACGGCCAGGAAAAATAACCTCCCCTATCAGGCCCTCCATCTGCATCCCCTCAACCATGCCGGATATTATCCCGGCGCCGCGATGATGGCCTTGAAGCTCCTGTTTGGAATACCGGAGGGGAGGATTCTCGGCGCCCAGTGCATAGGGGCGGATGGCGCCGATAAAAGGATCGATGTGATTGCCACGGCCATCCGTGCGGGCATGACGGTGTATGACCTGGAACAGCTGGAGCTCTCTTATGCGCCGCCTTTCGGTTCCGCCAAGGATCCGGTCAACATGGCGGGTTTTACGGGCGGCAATATATTGCGGGGTTTGGTGGAGTCAGTCACCTATGACCAGACCGAGGCGATGGAAAATTCCCTCTTTCTGGACGTGCGAACCAATGAGGAATTCCGGGCGGGCAGCATCCCGCAATCGATCCATATCCCCCTTGACGAGTTGCGGGAAAGGATCCACGAACTCCCGCAGGATCGTCATCTGATCATTGCCTGCCGGACCGGTGTACGCTCCTACGCGGCATATCGCATTCTGAAACAGTCCGGTTTTAAGCAGCTCTCGAATCTTTCGGGCGGATACCTCTCCTATTGCCATTATACGAACCGCACCCCTCCGGCAGCGGGACAAAATGAAACCGGGAGCGGAGCAGGATGCCGCTCGTAAACGGACGCCCGGACATGCTCACCTTGGCATGGGGTAGGAAATGAAGAGACGGGACGCCCAACCAATGATCACGAAAATGATAATGGCGGCAATCACCACCGCAACGGTATACCCCAAGGCTTTCTCCTGAGGGGCCTTCATGAGAATCGGAATCCCCGTGTAAATCAGATATAAACCATACAGGCCCAAAATCGAGAAAAAACTGAGGGCGGGGATGATCACAAAAATCCCGGCCAGCCATCCTGCGGTATAGGAGTACGCCGCCAGCTTGAGCGCCTGGCTGCTGTTTTTTTCGCCGGAAAAGGTGGGGGCCAGAAAGTCGACAATCAGGGCCAGCACATACACGCCGACCAGGCTCAGAACATACTGCACAAAGGCGGAACCGATGGAGTTTGTCAGAGGCAAGCGGAATGTTCCTGCCATCGGCATGCTCATGCCGACGATAGACATCCCGATGATGGACGCCACCGGTCCAATGGCCGCCAAGGGAACGACATAGCTTTTATACAGATCTGAAGTGTTTACGGTTTCACGGGCGATGATCTCCCATTCTTTTTTCGGCTCCAGCAATATCTTTTTGACTCGCTCAACGATGTTCATTTTGACCTCCTTTTGTTGCAGGATGTTAGGCAATTCTACTTTTTAATCGATTGGTTATCGATTATAGACGTGAAATCATCACTGTCAAGACATATTTTCCGACACTATTCCCCATTGACTTCCGCCGCCGAAGGGCACATTATCTGCGTAATGACAGAGGAAACGGGTAATAAAGCCGGAAAGTGGATATTTTGTTTACAGGTGAATATCACAAATGGATACTAATTAGCCATATTCCACCTATGAGAGCTCTATATGATCTCGGGCAAGTCCAATATATCCACTTAAAATCCGTATGATACATTGTGCTGTGAAATAACAGGCACATTCCTTGCTTAATATAGTCCTCGGCGGCCGCCACCTTCGTACCGATGGATTCGGCGGCGTTTATTGATAAAGGAGATTAGACGATGATGTCAGACGGCATGGAAGAGAGTGTCGCCCATCGGCAGGAGCGGTTGGTGTCGCAAGGCGGTGTTTGGCTCATTCTTCTCCTGGTTGTCCTCGGGTTGGCTGCTTGCTATCCGGCGCCTTATCGGCCGGTTTCACGATATGAACCCGAAGCGGCCGGTGAGAGCCCAAGGGTTCCCCTGACCCAGCTCTATTTTTACCCGAAGGAGGATCAGACGATCGAGAGGCAGTCCCGCGACCATTATGAGTGTTACAACTGGGCGGTAAAACAGACCGGCTTCGATCCGGGGCAGTCGGAAATCCCGTCGAATCAGCGCGTCAGGGTAGTCCCGATGCCTCCGCCCGGGCATGATACCGCCACCTTGGCGATCGCCGGCGCCGTTCTGGGCGCGCTGATCGGCGGACCTAGGCATGCCGTAGGGGGCGCCATGATCGGCGCATCCACCGGGGCCATCGCCGGCGCCGCATCGGATTCGGCCAGGATGGAATCCGCCCGACAACAAGAGGAGGCCTATGCCGCAAGAGACAGGGCTCGCGACGCCCAGCTTGAAGCAAAGGCCCACGGATTCCGGCGGGCGATGTCCGCCTGCATGGAAGGAAGAGGTTACAGCGTGCACTGAAGGTGATTCACAAACTCTGGTGCACAACTCACATTCAATTTTTCAGGAGGCGATAGTTATGATCTACATTCACGATACGAACAGGTACTTTGCACTCGGGCTGATCCTGGCCCTGTTATCGGGAATCATGCTGTTAGGATTTGCGCAGTCGGCCCAGGCGGCGCGTGAGGAAAGGCGAGAGGAAAGGGCTGTTTCCGGCCATCGCGAATTCCGGGACACGCGTTATCAACATGACCGCGTCTACCCGGCCCGCGGGCAGGTGATCAGAGCA
>PNOO01000034.1 GCA_013824905.1 Syntrophus sp. (in: bacteria)
AAGACGCTGGATGCAGAGGCGCTGTCGGCCGTGGAACCTTTTCACTACATGAAATATTGAGGATGATGCGATGACACATTCTAATGCAGGTCGTTATGCAGACAAACACGCACCGGGCCGGGGCCCGGATGAGAAGATTGCCGCGGCGGTCCGCTCAAAGGCAAGGGAAGGGGAACTCGCCTGCGCCGACGCTGAGCGGATCAGCTTAGAACATGGTACGGCGATGGCCGCGGTGGGCCGGACGTTGGATCTACTGGAGGTTCGGATCAACCGCTGCCAGCTCGGTCTTTTCGGTTATGCCACAGAAGGGAAGACCGTCCTGCCGGAGAATCCGGTGATTCCAGAGATTGAGAAGGAGATCCGCAGCCGTCTTTCCGAGGGTAAGCTTCCCTGTGCGGCGGCCTGGGCGATTGCGGCAGAAAAGAAAATCCCCCGGATGAAGGTGTCCTCCGCTTGTGAAGCGCTGAAGATCAAGATCAAACCCTGTCAGCTCGGGGCTTTCTGAATCAGTTGGGATCACCGGGCAGAATGTGCAGTTCCCGATAACGGGTCAGGATCTGGAGGATGGTCTCTGCGTTTCGCCGTGCATGCCAGAGGATCTTCTCCAGCGTCAATTCCTTGTCTTCGAGGCCGTGGGCGTAATTGTCCACGGAGCACAGTGAAGCATAGGACAGTTCAAACTCCTGGGCAATAATGGCCTCGCTGGCCATGGTCATCCCCACAAGGTCTGCGAACTGTGACATCATCGCGATCTCTGCCCGCGTTTCGAGACGGGGGCCTGTGGTCTGCCAGTAGATCCCTCCGTCGACCACCTCTATGGCGCATTCCCGCGCCGCCTCCAGCCACTTTCGCCGTACCTCTGCATTCAATGCCGGTGTGATATGTACAGGTTTCTCCCGGATGACCGTGGGACCGGCCGTCGGCATGATGTAATCGTCTGGAACGACGAGCATGCCCGGTTTCAACCGCCGTTTAAGGGATCCGGTCGAATTGACGCCAAGGATCTCCTCTGCGCCCAGGTCTTTAAGGGCCTGGAGGTTGGCCCTGTGGTTGACGAGATGCGGCAGGATGTGACAGTGGGGATCCTTCCCGTGACGGGGGATGAAAGCGACCTCGGCTGAGCAGAAGACCTGCGCCGTGCCGAAGGGAGTATCCACCGTCTCTTCCCGTAGATCCGCAAAACTCCCCTTTCCCTGCATAAAGATGGTTCCCGAGATGATGCCCAGGGGTTTCATTTGCTCTCCTTAAAACGCCTCACGAAGTCATATGATATTGGAACATTATAGTTTAAATGTATAGCAGATTTACGGTGAACTGTCAAAAGGCGCCCTTGCGGCAATATCATGCTGAAGGCATCTTGCAATAGAATTGATCACAAAGGCGCAATAGAGAAGTGATTAGGAGGATTACGGGAGCATCCGCCTTGACATCATTTGCCGGAATATGCCATAAGAAAAAGACAATACGAAAAAGGAGGTCGGACGATGTCGGAAAAACACTTGGCACATGTCGGTGATGGGAATTTTGAAGAGGAGATACTGACGGCGGACAAGCCTGCCCTGGTCGATTTTTGGGCGCCCTGGTGCGGTCCCTGCAAGACCATCGGTCCTTTGGTCGAGGCGCTGGCCGATCAGTACCACGATCAGATCAAGGTGGCGAAGGTGAACATCGACGAGAACCCTAAAACCGCTGCGTCTTATGGTGTGAGAAGCATCCCGACGCTGCTCCTGTTCAAAGGGGGGAAGGTTCTCGACACCCTCATCGGCCTCGTTCCAAAGGAACGCCTGGAGGCGTTCATCAAGAAGGCACTCTAAACGGGCGTCGAAAGGGGATCAATTGTGCGTAACAAAAGCATTCTTCCGGTGCTCCTTGTTCTGGTAATGATATTTTCCGGCTGTGCGGTTAAATGGCCGTGGACAAAGAAAACCACCATGAGCCGTGTGACCCCGGATGGTCTCTACCAGCAGGCGGTGGAGTACTATCAGGACGGAAGCTACAAGAAATCCGTGGAGATCTTCCAGCGCCTCAAGGAGGAGTATCCCCTGAGCAAGCTTGCCATCCTGGCGGAAATGGGGATCGCAGACTCCTATTTTAGCGGTAAGGACTATTTCGAGGCCGAACTCGCTTACCGCGAATTTCTCAATCTCCACCCGACGAACGAGAACCTCTCCTATGTCATGTATCAGATCGGGATGTGCCACTTCAATCAGATCTCGACGATTGACCGCGACCAGTCGGAAACGTTTAAGGCCCTCAAGGAATTCGAGCGGCTGACGGCCCGGTTTCCAAGCAGCAAATTCTCTTTTCTGGCCGAGAAAATGATCCGGGAATGCAAAAAGATACTTGGCGAGCAGGAGTTCTACGTAGGGGAATTCTACTTCAATATCAAGCAGTACCGGGCTGCCCTTAGGCGGTTCGAGAAGATTGTGCGGGACTATGCGAATGTCGGTCTTGATTATAAGGTCAGCTATTACATTATCGAATCGAAGCGGCGCCTCGCTGAGGCGGAGGCGAAAAACAAACCCGAAAAGAAAAAATAGCTGAGCGACCTTTTCCCTTTCTTTTTTACCCTTCCTCAACGCCGTCTGATGTGCAGTGTTCAGCGGGTTGATCCTGTGAGCGGCAAGATCGAGAATGAAAGACGATATCCAGGACGTTATACGATTGTCTTCTGTTGCGGTCGACGCCAGAACCAGGCATAGAGGCAGACGTTAAGGAGGATGACAAAAACCCCGAGGACGATCTGCATTTCCCTGGTGAGGGAGTCCGGGTAAAGCAGGGGAATCAGATAGTGGTCGATGAAATCCCCCCGGTATGTCTCCCTTCCTTCCAAAGCGCGAAGCCGGTTTTCTAAAGGCGTCAACGGACAGATTCCGCCTGTCAGTTCTATGAACCCCGCCCAAAGAAATGCCGGGACATGGATCCATGCCCACCACCGACTCCTCAGAATGAGCAGCCCGCCCAGGACGGCGAACAGAACGAATCCGACATGACAGATCACTACCAGATCGACAAAAAGTGGATTCATTATAACAAAACCTCAGCATCACATGATGAATCATTCATTTTTCACACGGTACCGCTCAGCTGGCCGCAGGCGGCGAGGATGTCCTTGCCGCGGCTTACCCTGAGGATCGCCGTATAGTGATGATCGAGAAGGATCTGCTGAAAGGCACTGACAGTCTCCTTCGAGGGTGTCTTGAAAGACGAACCGGGAAATTCGTTGAAGGTGATGAGGTTCAGTTTACAGTGGATCCCCTTGAGCAGGCGCGCCACTTTTTTTGCATCCTCGGGAGAGTCGTTGATGCCAGACATGAGGATGTATTCGAAGGTCAGCATCCGCCTTCCCGGCATAGGATAGTCCCGGCAGGCGGCAAGAAGCGTCTTGAGGGGGTATTTTCGGTTGACAGGCATGAGGTCGCTTCTCCGGCGGTCATCGGAGGCGTTGAGTGAAATGGCGAGGTTTACGCAGATATCCTGTCCCAGCCGGATGATCTGCGGGGTGAGGCCGCAGGTGGAGACGGTGATCTTCCGGTTGGAGAAGCCGAGACCGTAGTCGGAGGTAAGGATCCTAATCGCCTTCACGGTATGGTCGTAGTTCGCCAGAGGTTCCCCCATTCCCATGAAGACAATGTTTTTGATATCCGGACCCTCTGGCGTATGACGCCTGAGCATCGTCATCTGCCCTGTGATCTCGGAGGGAAGGAGGCTGCGGGTGAGACCCTGATGCCCGGTGAGGCAAAAAAGACACCCCATCGCGCAACCGGCCTGTGTGGAAAGGCAGGCAGTCCAATGGTTCCGGCCGGGGATGAGGACGCTTTCTATAAAAAGGCCGTCGGCCAGCCGGAAAAGGGCCTTTTTCGTTCCGTCGGCCGAGGACTGGATCCGGTCGAGGATCGGCTCTGTAATGACGACCATCTCTTCCATCCGGGCGCGGAACTCCTGAGAGAGGGACGTCATCTCCGAAAAGGAGGTCGCCTCTTTCTGATAGAGCCATTTCATGATCTGTCGGGCACGGTACTCTTCCTTGCCCAGGCTCGTGATGAGGGCTTCAATCTCCAGTAGCGACATGTCTCTGATATTGCGTTTGTCCATTATGCATTCACCGCCGTTACAGGACCAGGCTCTTTACGAGCTTTGGGCAAAAAACTTCCCGGCGCCCATTGGAATATAAGAATTACACCAAGAGAAATCAACTGAAAAACGGGGCTCAGCGGGTGAGGAAAGCCTCCTTCAGTGGCAGGAGAGCTGCCGAGCCTAGGCGGAAGGCCTCACGCTGGCTGTCATAGAAGGAAAGGAGGCGACGGATCCCCTCCGGTTCGTTGCCGTTGGCATGGACAAGAATGATGCTTCCCGCCTGCGGCGATTCCCCTTTGGCAAGCCAGGCGTTGCTCCCGACAGGGATAAGACAGAGGTTGCGGAGGCTTTCGATCAGTTGCCGGTCCGAGACCAGACCGGGAAAACGGAAAAAGGGTGAGGGGGTGATGTCCCGTTCGAGCAGAAGGCGTTCTAGGGAAAGCACCTCGTCGGTGAAACCCGTTTTATGCATCAAAAGGAAGTTCTTCTCCAGCGGCGCAGCGGGGTCATAAGGATGTGTGAAGGAGTGGTTGACCCAGGTAATCGACAGTTTCCCCGCCCCGATTTGATCCTTCAGCCAGGCGAGATCCGCTTCATGCCTTTGGATCCAGAGGCCGCTGATCATCAGGGCAACGGGAATGGGGCGTTTCTGGGGAAGCCCCATTGTCGCATCAAAAAAACCACGATCCAGAGGTTTTTTTGCAGGGCATAGATCTGCAGTCAGAAAAAAACCGGATACGGGATATTCCGCCTCACGCAGGCCGTCATTCTGCAGTGGGTAGGGGGAAGAGGTCTGCCTTGCAAGGGCCAGGGAAAAAGGGGTATGACGCCAGGCCTCATCGCCGGCCGGAGGGGAGGAGAGAACTTGTACGGCGGTCATCTCGGAAAGCGCAAAGCGCTGCGGATCGAGGACAAGAAAGTGGGGGTGATCGCCCCGATTATATCTCCGGACGGCGGCCAGAGGCATTCCGTCTACGTCATAAAAGGGGATAAAAACCGCCTGATAGTCTGATATTCGGGAAGCGGCGGGAAGGGAGGACGCCGATGCCCCGATAAAAAGAAGGGCCAGGAGAAGCGTCCGAAAAAAAAAGGAATACGCAAAGCGGATTACGATGGGCGCTTCCGCCAAAGAACCATCATTTGTGAGAATTTTATCCGCCGGTACTCTAGAGGCCGCCATCGCTTCCTTTGAGACGGACCGCCCTGACAAAACGCCTGTCAAAATAGGGTGTATTCAGATTGTCGATCCGGACACCCCGCTTCCGAGAGGAGGCGTGTACGAATTCGTTGTTGCCGATATAGATCCCAACGTGACCGAGTTTCCTTCGCGTATTAAAGAAGAGAAGATCTCCCTCGACCAGCTCGCCGCGTGCGACACGCAGGCCGACATGGGACTGCTCGAAGGCCGTCCGGGGGAGGGTGATGTTGAAGAACTGGTAGGTCTTCTTGACCAAAGCGGAACAGTCGATTCCTTTGATCGAGGAGCCGCCCAGCCGATAGGGGGCGCCGAGGAAGCCCATCGCCGCCTTAACGAGCAACTTGGGTTCATCGGGGTTGCGCCAGTTGCCCAGGAGAGATTCTTTCGCCTTTGTTCGTCTTTCGATGTCTGCCCTGGCCTCTTCATCGGCGATCCCGCCATCCTCCTCTTCCTCCGGCTCCTGGGAGGGATCAATTTTCGCGTACTCATTCGGGGCCGATATCTGATCCTGATCCCGCCTTTGGTGAAGGACCAGTTTCTGCCCGATCTTCAGGAAGCTTCCCCTCAGATGATTGAGATCGCGGAGTTCGGCGACGGAAACCCCTGTTTTTTTTGCGATGCGGGCAAGTGTGTCTCCCTTCCGAACGGAATAGATCTCCTTGCGGGGAGGTGACGACTTTATCGGAGGTGCAATTTTATTGGCTTTGGTCGAGGAGGTGATGCGGGCATGATCAGATTTGGATTTGTCACTCTGTGGTCGGCTGACCGACTTCAGGGCTCCCGAAGCGACGCCGGCCTTCTCGGAGATACCCACCTGTGATTCATCAGAACGGATCTGATGGGTCGCTCGGGCCAGTCCTGTCCGGGGAAGGCCTATTGTGGCGAACAGGACACCAAGTCCCATCCATAGGAAAATCCGCCGTTTCATCATGAAGTACCTCCTCTTGTTTAATCGGGGGCTCCCCCACTCCGCTAACGGTGCACAGATTTTGCCGGTGGATGACAAACTGCACACGATAATCGAGGCACTCTTTATCGGAATTGTTTCCGGAAGTCAAACGCATTTTTTACATTGCTTTCAGAAGTATTCTCAGGTTTCTCTATGCCACGGCCTTATCCCTTTTATAAATCCATAGTCTGCTTTTGTAGCCGTAAAAAGGATATTCCATATTGAAAATATCCGACAAACCCGATATGAATATCCTGATCGTTTAAGGTTGACTTCGGGTAACCGATAGGCAACCGAAATGGGTGAGTAAATATATCATGTCGTACATACTGTCAAAAACACTCATTGGGGTGATCTCGTCCCTCATGCTCTCAATAAACACCCTATTCTGGAGCATGATCATCTTCTTTTTCGCCCTTCTCAAATTGCTATTGCCGTTCAAACCAGTACGGATCCTTATCGATCGTATCCTGAACGGACTGGCAACCAACTGGATATCCTGCAACAGCGGCTGGATGCGCCTGACCCAAAAAATCCGTTGGGACGTACAGGGCCTCGATGGTTTGCAATATGAAAACTGGTATCTTGTAAACACGAATCATCAGAGCTGGGTCGATATCTTCGTATTGCAACACCTGCTCAATCGCAAAATACCGTTTCTGAAATTTCTGATCAAACGCCAGTTGATTTACGTACCCGTGATCGGCCTCGCCTGGTGGGCGCTGGATTTCCCTTTCGTGCGGCGGTACAGTCGGGAATACTTGGAGAAGCATCCGAACATGCGGGGAAAAGATCTCGAAACCACCCGCAAGGCCTGTGACAAATTTGCACGGATTCCCACCAGCGTAATGAACTTTCCGGAGGGGACGCGGTTTTCCACGACCAAGCAAGACAAACAGAAATCGCCCTATCGATACCTGCTGAAGCCAAAAGCAGGAGGGATCGCCTTGGCCATGGAATCTATGGGCCACAAATTCCAGTCCCTCCTTGACGTCACGATCGTTTATCCCGATGGTGTGCCCCGGTTTTGGGATTTCCTTTGTGGGGTGGTCAAACGGATTACCGTCCGTATTCAGCACCAGCAGATTCCTACGCGGTTCATCGACGGCGACTACGAAAACAACGCGAAATTCCGCGAAGCGTTCCAGCAGTGGCTTTACCAACTTTGGCTGGAGAAAGACGAACGGATCGGGCAATTGCTTGCCGAGAAAAATCCTGCATCAATTTCGTACCCGTGACTAAAAATTGATTGAAAGATTAAGGATGTGGCTCGACAGCCCGACTTCCTGATACGATCGGTTCGAGGATTTGGGAAGATGGGAAAGAAATGGGCAGCGGGTGCCGGGTTCCTTGTTGCAGCGGCGCTGGTTTTGAACATTGCCATTTATCTTGTCTGGCCGGACGTCTCCCGCCTGAAAAAGGAACGACCTGGTAAAACCTCTTTCATGGCCTACCGGGAGCAGCAATGGAAGAGGGAAGGGGCGAAAAAGAAAATCGACCAGCAGTGGGCGCCGCTGAACCGGATCTCTCCCTATGCGGTCAAAGCGGTGATCATCGCAGAGGACGATAAATTCTGGGCACACGAGGGATTCGATTTCGAGGCGATCCAGAAAGCCGTCGAGAAAGACTTTAAGAAAAAGCAGTTTAAGGCTGGGGGGAGCACAATCAGCCAGCAGCTGGCGAAAAATCTCTACCTTACCCCGTCCAAGAATCCCATCCGGAAACTCAAGGAGGCGGTTCTGACCTGGCGTTTGGAAAGGAGCCTCTCCAAACGGCGGATCATCGAACTCTACATGAATGTCGCAGAGTGGGGAGACGGCATCTTCGGGATTGAGGCTGCCTCCCTCCATTACTTCAGGAAAAGCGCCGCCGACCTGACGGCCAGGGAAGCGGCGCGGTTGGCCGTAGTCTTGCCGAGCCCGCTCCGCTATCATCCCGGTGGAGGAGGGAGTTATCCGGAGAATAGGGCGGAGACAATCTATAGGATCATGGTCCGGCGGGGGATCGTCATTCCCGATTATGAGGAGTTGCTCAAAGAGGTCTCTGCGGAAGCTGGGAAAGCCGGGCAAGAGGCCGAGGCGGAGGATCAAGGGGAAAAATTGAGAAAAGACGGTGCCGGGGAAGGCTCGGATCGTTAGGCCGAAAATAGAGATCGTCAGATCCAGACTGTCCGGATGAAGAGCAACGCGCCGACCATGATCAGGATGATGTGGATATATCGGTCGAAATGTCCCTGAGGAATCATTCGGTTGAGGCGGTTTCCGATCCACATCGACAGCAGAACGGCAGGCAGGGAGAGGAAAAAATACCAGCCGACTGCCGGCGTCCAGAGACCGCCCAATCCGTGACTGACGATGATGATGAGATTGGCCGGGAAAAAATAGCCCTGGAGGTTTGCCCGGAAACTGTATGGCGGCCATTTACGGAGGGTGCCGTAAATGACGACAGGGGGGCCGTTGGAGTTGTAAGCGCTGCCCAGGATGCCGGCCAGGAAACCGAACGGATAGGACGCCCACTCCCGTTTCAGAAAAAAGAGCTTTGGCCGGAAGAGGGAGTAGAGGGAAAATCCCATGATAATCAGTGCAAGGATGATCTTGCCCGTGTTTTCGTGAGGTCCCTTGAGAAGAAGGAGACCGAGTGGCATTCCCGCAAGTGTGCCGATCAGCAGCCTCCAGGTGCTCTTGAAGTCGATTATCCGCCAATCCTTTACGAGAATTGCCAGCGCCAGAATTGCCGCGATCAGGGCGACGAGAGGTGTCGCCGTCTTCATGCCGATCGCTGTCATGGCCAAAAGCGGCATGGCAATGAGGGCGTTGCCGAAACCGAAGACGGCGCGGACCAACGTTGAGACAAACAAGACAGCCAAAACTGCAATTGTAGTACTGTCAATAGGCATGGAAGACCCTTTTCCTTGATCCACAGCGGTGAAAAAAATCAGGGCTGGGACACCATTTTCCTGGATTGGAACGGCGAATCTGCAGGGCAATGAAACGTTTGACTATGGTGTCAGGGCTTCCTTGAGAATCCCCAGTTCAGCGATCCAGGGGAAACCATTCTCCTTGGCAAAAGGAATGTATTCTTCGATGGGTTGATGCCCAGCGTTGAAGCACAACTTCATGTTTAATAACCTCCAGATTTTAAGTAGAAATGGATTTTATGGCCGGGGGAGCTCCATCGCCTGGAGAACTTCCGTGAGGGTTGTCGGCAGTTCACCGCCCAATCGTTCGCGCAGGTCGAAGCCGGCACACCAGAGGAGCTTTTCCCGCGTGGCCTTGGACATCCCGGCGGGGACACCGAGCTCTTCGAGCGTGGCGATGACTTCTTCCATCTCGTGGGCCATCCGCTCCGCATTAACGGCCCCCTTTGTCATTTGTTGCCGTGCCGTTTCCAGAAAGGGTACACCGTCAAGAGATTCAGCGATGGAGCCGAGGACCATCTCATTGACGCCGTAGCGGTGCGTTGCGGTCAGTGTTTCAAGAAAGAGGGAGAGGAGTCCCTTCATGAAGATGCTGCGAAACATCTTGATGGCGGAGGCCTGACCGGGTTTTCCGCCGATCACGCTGATCTTCATCCCATAAGGTTGCATGCATTTCTGGAAACGAGTGGCGCCATCGCCGGAGGCGAGGATCGGCACTTGGTGGAGAAAGGCTGGAATCGCCCCCATCATCGCGGCGTCGACAAAGGCGGCCCCGGTTTTTACCACAATCCCGGCCACTGTCTCCTTGACCTTGGGCGAAGCAGTATTGACATCGACATAGAGGTGTGAAGGGCCAAGGAAAGGCGAAGCGTCATTCGCAACATCGATGGCCATTGCGCCGGTAACGCAGGAGATTACTGTCTCCACGCGCGAAAGAAGCTCGCAAACGGTAGCCGCACGGGTAGCGCCGATCTCGGCAGCATGCCGGCGTATTACCTCCGCATAGGGTTGTGTCTCCTGCATGCGATCGTGGAAATGGACCTCCTCAATCCCCGCCCCGCGAAGTCCTTTGGCCAGGCCGTAGCCTGCGCCGCCGAAACCGATGAATCCCAGTGCCATGTTTCTCCTTCCACCGCTACCAGCGGTCAACGGTATAGAGAGGGGCCTTTTCTCGGAGCATCTCCGCGGAGCGGAAGGGATTGTAAATTCCACAGGTGCAGGGTTCTGCGAGCAGGACGCTCCCGTCCCACTCGCTGACCTTTCCGGTCTTGACCCGCCTGATCATGTCTTTGACCAGGTGGGGTGAGACGACGCCATGTCCGCACATCGTCGTAAACTCCCGGATGTCGGCCGGCGGCAGGCGGTCCGTCCGCCCGTGGATGCCGAGCGACAGGTTGATCATGTGGGGGGTGATGCCCAGTTCCGCGGCGATCTCCCGGACGCTGTCGGTGATCCCGCTGACCATGACGGAGATCCCCTCGTCCGCCTCTTTGAGCAGTATCACCGCCTGCTTGAGCTTCTCCCGGTCCTTGAAAACGGAGTAGACGCGCGTCCCTTCGACGGTGATGCTGTCGAGGATCTCCTCGTTCGTCACACCGCTGTACATGTTGCGGCGGAGCGATGTTGGGATCATGTTAACCGGGCCCGCCTGATAGAGCAGTTCGACCATGTGGCGGACCTTCGGGGCGCTCCCCTTGTAGTTGAATCCCCTCGCCGGATAGATGAACAGGACATAGTCCCTCTCCAGCGATTCCAAACTGCCTTCCCTGTGCAAACTGTGAGTCATGATTTCATCCTTAATATTTATTCCCAGGCTCGTCCCAAGCCCATGTTGACCTTTGCGTTAGGCCGCCAGGTTAGTCCCTCCGCCCGAATGCTCTCCAGTACCTCCTCCGGAATTGTAAGCCCCGGTTCAACGATGGTGCAGGCGTCAATGCAGAAGACGCTGTCGACCTCTTTGGCGACCTCCTTGAGCGTCCGGAGGATGCCGCGAAGCTCGTCCCGCTTCACCTTAATCTCGATAATCGCTGAGAGCACCCTCTCTCCGAGCATCTCCGGTTTCAGATCCCCCGTCGTCTCGTCGGCAATCATGGAGTGGATCGGGTTGTGCGCCTCTATCTTATGTACACCGGCGCGGGCGATCGCCCGGCTGATCTTCTGGATGTCTAGAATCGACATCCCGAGAGTCGGCCGGCCGATCTCGATCGCGACGCCGACCTCGCCGGGACCCACACGAAGTGTCACATCATTTGTCTTGGATTCTTCGGTTCCGCGACCCTGGATCCCGGTGGCCGCGTGGGTGGCGCTGGGATCGCTGAAATACCGGCGTAGTGCACGGGGGTAATCATACACATTGGGGGATTCCGCAATGGCGTCGACGGGGCAGTGCGCGGCGCGCAGGCAGGTGCTGCACTCGTAGCAGATATCTTGGTCGATGACGCTTTTGGTCCCCTCATACCGGATCGCGGCGGTGGGACAGTAGGGTTGACAGCGTCCGCAACCCACACATAATTCTTCATGAATGATCATACGTTTACCTCTTTGGTGAAAGAATCAGGGCCTGTTTGCGACCCGGGTTTTCGGGGAAAGGAATGACGTTTTTGTTTTTCGGTTGCAAAAGCGCGATTTCCCTTGTTTTGATCTCCTCTTTTGCATTGATCAGGGCGCGGAGGGTTCCGGCGGCGGAGATGTCGCCGATAAGCGACCCCCCTACCGGCCTTCCACCGACAATAAAGAGTTCGCGTCGAATGCTCTCTTCCGGTCTCGTATAGGAGATCACCTCCGCTCCATCGACAGGGGGGCCGAGGATAACCATGGCCAGACTGTGGAGTTCCATCGCGTTGACTCTTGTGAAGTCACGGTACGGCAAGGGCGTCTTCCGATAAAGATTCTCGGCCGCCAGCCTTCCCTGAGAGATGGCCTGGGGCCAAGTGTTGGGACTGAATTCCTCCCCGTCGGCGGCAGCCAATACAGCCACGTCACCGGCCGCGAAGACCAGCGGATCGGGTGTCTGCAAGGCCAATGAAACGACGATCTGACCCTCCGTGAGGAGCCCTGTTCCCTCCAGGAAGGAGATATCAGGGTTGGTTCCGGCTGCGACAAGGAGGGTGTTGCCGGGAATCCACTGTGCACCCGCCTTGAGGGCTGTAATTGCTCCCTGCTCGATACGGATATCATCCAGCGGCGCGTCGACATAGAGACGGATCCCCATCTTCACAAGGTGCGCCTCGACCGCTTGGGCCGCTTCCGGGGAGAGGGCGCGAAGCAGAATATGACCCCGCCTGACGATCAGCGATACCTCGAATCCCGCCTGGTTGAGATGGACCGCCGTCTTGACCCCCACCAGAGAGCCGCCGAAGACGATTATCTGCCTGTGGTTGGCAAGCCACGCCTTCGTCGCCCTTGCCGTCGTCAAATCGCGGATGGGAAAGATCCCTTTACAGGGTGGACCCGCAAGGATGCCGGGCAGGTAAGGGTCTCCGCCGTGGGCGAGGATCAGGCGGTCGTAGGAAAGCGTTTCGCCGTTATCCAGTAATAAGCGTTGCCTGCTGCGATCCAGTGTTTTTACCCGGACACCGGTTCTTACCGTCAGGAGAGGATCATTCGCCCCGCGCGGAAAGAAGAGCTTTTCCTCAGGGAGCGCCCCGACCATGAACTGAGGCAGGAGCGTCCTGTAATAACCGCATTCATTTTCCGCGTCGATCAATGTAACGGCCCTTTCCGGCCATACGTTTCGGCAGGTCACGGCGGCTTGAAAACCAGCCGCGCCGCCGCCGACAATTAGACAATCCATACCACTGCTCCTTCTGAGCCTAAATAAGCCCTTCCGGGCGTTCTCATCACGATCGGACGAACCAGTCCAGGATCTCGTCGGCCTTTGCCGGGTGATCAAAATGGGCAAGGATGCCTCCTGCGGCAGCCAGGTTTTCACGCAGCGTCGTACGGACCTTTTTGCTTCCCCATAGGGGCAGAGGTACGGCGACCAAAACCTTCAGTCCGATCGCTGCAAGCCCCACGGCAAAAGTAAACTCTCGGCATCCTTTAATGCCGGTGAAGCAAATCCCCTTGAGAGCCGAAAGTTTTCTTTTAGCCGCCAAGGCGCGGATCGCGGTCAGCGGCCCTTCATTGGCAGCCAGTATGCCGACGGGGAGCTCCTGTTTGACCATCCAGAGGGCTGCATCTCCCCAGGAGGAGACGGCGTGATCCTCTCCGCGAAGCGCCTTGGCCAGCTCCACGGGAAGGTGACCGAGAGACTGCAGCAGAGTATCCGCTCCTCCGAGCAGAGCGATCTTCGCCGAAGGGCCAACCTGAAGGGCGGATTCCACATCGGCGGCGCCGAGACCGACACTTCCTGTCCCGATCAGAGACGCATCGGGGGTGAAGGAAACCGGAACGCGGCGGTCGAAGGCCGCACGGGCCTGTTTGAGAATCACTGCCGGTAAGGGATTGTCGTTACTCAAAACGACAGGTATGTCCATTTTCCCGCAAAGGTCCATAAGACCAGGATCGCTCTGAGGTCCGGCAAGAAGGAGATTCAATTTTCCGGAAGCAAGAACTGTCTCCGCTTCGCCTGATGTACAGACAATGGGAATAAAGTCTCCTCCTGCAGGAACCCAGTCTCCGAGGGAGATCAAACGAACTTCCGGATTTTTCAGACCGGCGGTTTCCTTCTGGAGAGACTGGACCAAGGCGGCTGGGATTCGACCGGACACGCCGATGAGGATGGCATCGCCGGCCAAGAGGCCGTATCCGGTGCGGAATCCCATCGATCCTGAGGGTTGATCCTGCGCCCGTCGCTGTTCTGCAAGGCCGATGGCGAGGATACCCAGACGTACCGTCTGTCGGATGAGGGCCTCAGGTGTTGCGGAAGGCCTGGACAGAAGGAGGGCGCTTGCGAAGATCTCCCGTGTGGAAAGAGGGGCGCCGCCCAGCTTGTCCAGGGCGGCGGACGCCATCTTATCGAGAGGCGTCTGCCAGACGATCTCATCTGCTTGAGGTTTTGCAAGATGACAGGGGTCCATCATTTCCATGACCCCCTGGAGTGCCAGGCGGAGCAAGAAGGCGGCGGCCATCCCGTCGCGGTCGAGACCGCATATCCCGCGGTCCGCTCCCCGTCCGTAAGGATCGATCCTGCAGGGACCCTGCATACACCCGTAAGGGCAGGAGAGCCCCAGCCGTAGGAAACCGTCCTGAGGCTGCTGTTTTTCGTACCGTTCCCAGTTGAGGCCAATCCCCCTCTGGGACGCCCCGCGGAGCAGGTCCTGACTCACCGGGTCGACTGTTTTGAAATGAATTGTTTCCATAGATTTATCAACTCCCTGATTTATTAGATTCTTACATCGAGAAGGAAAATGCCTTCCCCGCCGCTCTTTGCCATCGCTTGCGCCGTTTTGCGGCGCTTTTCACAGAGCAGCGTTTCGATCTCTTCCAAGTCGACCACCTCCAGGGCCTTTGTCGGACAGACGTCGACGCAGACCGGCTTTTCCATGTAGAGGCATCGATCGCACTTGACGGCGATCTTCCTCTCCGGGGAGGGGGTGATCACACCGTAGGGACAAAAGGCAGTGCAGGTCCAGCATCCGATGCACAGGTCCTCCCGGATGATCACCATACCGCTCTCTTTTTCGCGGGTCAGAGCGCCGGTGAGACAGGCGTCCAGACACGGCGCCTGCAAGCAGTGACGACACTGTAAGGGGAAGGAGACATCCCCGCGTCCCTCGACTTGGACACGGGGCA
>PNOO01000035.1 GCA_013824905.1 Syntrophus sp. (in: bacteria)
ATTACCCCCCTCAGTTAGAGGGATATTATAGCCTTACAATAGGACATTTCTACTTTGGTACTTTAGGACATTCTCATTTTGGCGGGACAAGACAATATATATCGATGTCGTTAGAGTTGCTTGAGTTTAGACGAGATTTTCACGGAGGATAAAAGCCTCTTGACTAGACTTGCATAATAAAATAAAAGTCTGCGTACTCTACCGAAGATAAAATAAACCTTTTTGTTTCCGGCTCGTCCAGATTGGGAGGAGAACATGGGCAGACAAAGAGTTGCCGGTTTCATATTTCTTTCTATCGGAATTTTAGGACTTGCCGATTCTATCCAGCTTCCCTGGGGTACATGGGAAGAACCAGGTCCGGGACCCTTTCCTTTGGCGGTCTCCATCTTACTCTGCCTTGCGGGTATAGTGAAAATTCTTCAAAAAAAGAGAAGAGGGGAAGGGGAAGAGAAAAAAAGCTGGCGCGAGATAGCCCATAGCTTTCGGACCCCTTTGAAAATCCTGAGCATCACACTTTGTTTCATCTTAGTTCTGGAGCGTTTGGGGTATCTGTTGGCCGCACCGCTCTTCCTGTTTGTACTTTTACTCTGGGTATCCCGGTACCGTTTGCGAACCGCCCTTGTTCTTGCCGCCTTTATAGGAGTCGGGAGCTGGTATTTTTTTGGGAAGATTCTCGCCGTCCAGTTACCCCAGGGATTCTTGCGCTTCTTGTAACGCTCAAAACGGCAACAGACGAAAAACGGAGGAGCCGATGGATGTCATAAACAATCTGTATATCGGATTCCAGACAGCGCTTACTTTCCAAAACCTCTATCTCTGCTTCATCGGATGTCTATGGGGGACCATGGTGGGGATCCTGCCCGGCATAGGACCCGTTGCCGGAATCACCCTCCTCATCCCTGCCACGTTCGGACTCAGTGCGACGAGCGCCCTCATCATGCTGGCGGGGATTTACTACGGCGCCATGTATGGAGGTTCTACAACCTCCATTTTGATGAACGTGCCGGGGGAGTCCGCATCGGTCGTCACCTGCATCGACGGATATCAGATGACCCTCAAAGGAAGGGGAGGGGCCGCCCTTTTTATCAGCGCATGGGGATCGTGGGTTGGAGGCACCGTCAGTGTGATCGGGTTGATGCTGTTAACCCCGGTTCTCGCGGATCTGGCCGTTAAACTCGGTCCTGCCGAGATGTTCGCCATTTTGCTGCTCTGCTTTATTCTTCTTGCATCTCTGGGGAGTGGTTCATTCTTTGACACAATACCCGTCATTCTTATCGGCCTGTTGGTCTGCCTCGTCGGGATTGACAGTCAGTCCGGTGTACAGCGTTTTACCCACGGGATCACCGACCTTTATGACGGCATCGGTTTTCTCCCCGTGGGGATGGGTGCGTTGGGGATTGCGGAAGTTCTGCGGTCCACAGAGGAGAGCCTGGTAAGAACCGTGTCCAAGGTCCGGTTGCGGGAACTTTTGCCGACCCGTCAAGAACTTCGCAGCTCATTGGGACCGATAATTCGCGGTTCGGGTCTCGGTTTTGTCATCGGCCTCCTTCCCGGGTCCGCTCACATTCTTTCGAGCTTTCTGAGTTACGCGCTTGAGAAGAAGATTGCCAGAAACCCGGAAGAATTCGGAACCGGCCGTATCGAAGGGGTAGCAGGACCGGAAACGGCCAACAACGCCGCCTCGGGGAGCGCCCTGATTCCCCTGCTGGCTCTGGGCATCCCGACAGGGAACGCCCCTGCGGTCATGATGATTGCGCTTCTCATCCATGGCGTACGCCCGGGCCCCCTCCTTATTTCCGAGTCGCCGGAGATCTTTTGGGGGTTGGTTGCCAGCATGTACATCGGAAACCTCGTCTTGATCATCCTGAACCTCCCCCTGGTGGGTCTGTTTGTCAAACTTCTCCGGATTCCTTTTCGCATCCTGTTTCCGATCATCATCCTGGTCTGCCTGGTCGGGACCTATTCCATCAAGGGGAGCACCTTCGAATTGGGCGTGCTTCTGTTCTTCGGGTTACTGGGCTATGTCTTGCGGAAACTGAAGTATGACGTCCCGCCGTTAATCCTCGCATTGATCGTCGGGCGCACGATGGAGCTGAGTTTCCGCCAGTCCCTGATGCGGAGCGGAGGCTCTTTCTCCATCTTCTGGGAGAGCCCTGTCGCAATGGGCCTTATTCTCGTCTCGTTTTTCCTGATTTCCTGGAATATTTACCGGGCTCTGAGGCCCCAAAAGGCCTCGTGGGAGAAGGCATTGGAAGAGGGCTGACGGATTTATCGAGAAGGTAGTGATGGCGGAACCTAATACAGGTCACTTTCGCTTTCGGTCAAAACGGGATGGGGAGAGTTTTGATGATTAAAACAAAAAAGGAGGGTCTTTCATGAAAAAGATACTGGGCGTTATCGCAATCATCGCCATCTTTACTTTGGCGATCACTCATGTTTCGGTTTCGGCGGAATATCCAACCAAACCCATCACTCTCATCAGCCCCATGGCGCCGGGAGGGATGCATGACGTGATAGGAAGGTCGTTTGCATCCGTTGCTGAAAAGACCTTCGGCAAGCCGGTCGTGGTGACCAATATCGCAGGGGCGGCCGGGCTGATCGGGGGATTTAAAATCGTCTCCGCCGATCCGGACGGCTATACCCTTGGCGTGGACTCGACAACTGTCACGAACTCTGTGACATGGGAGATCGCCAACGGTCGGAAGCCTCCTTTCACGCTGAACGATCTGGACTTGATAGGGTCCTTGACCCTGGGCCCCCCGCTGGTTCTTGTCCCGTTCAACAGCCCCTGGCAGACGCTGGCCGATCTGATAAGGGATTGTAAGGCCAAGCCGGGTTTTTACGCTTTCTCTTCCGCGGGCCACATGGGAGGCACACATATTGCCGGGGCTATCCTGGTAAACGGCGCGGGACTCAAGGTCCGCCATGTGCCCTATGAAGGCGGGGGGCCGGCGATTACCGCCCTGGTGGGAGGGCATGTCCATTTTATGTGTCAATATGTCCCGGGAGCCTTTAACCTGCTTCGAGGCAAGAAGTTGCGTGCTTTAGCCGTCCAGGGAGGCGCCAGGGTGAAATCCCTGCCTGACGTCCCCACCGTGAGAGAACTCGGGATCGATGCGGAATGGGAACAATGGTACGGGATGTCGGCGGCAAAGAATATCCCGGCTCCGATTATGGCAAAGCTCAGGGACATTATGAAGAAGGTGAGTGAAGACGAAGCGTTCATCAAGGTCATGCAGAACCAGGGCGATGATGTGGTCTATATGGACCCTATCCAACTGGCGAAGCACCGGGAGACCGAAGCGGGAAAGGCCATGAAACTCTTCAAACAGTTTCTTGCGGAAAAAAAGTAGGGAGGCGGATGAGTAAAGGCATGAGCAAAACAACGGCGGTACTCGGGGCCGGTGCGATCGGCAGCAGTGTCGGCGCCGATCTCACAAGGGCGGGTCTGGACGTGACGATCATTGACCAGTGGCCCGCGCACATCGAAGCGATGAAAGCCAGTGGTCTGCGCGTTATAAGGAAGGATGGGGATTTCATCGTCTCCGTTCGGGCGTTGCATCTGTGCGATCTGGCGTCGTTGAACCGGGATTTCGACATCGTACTTCTCGCCTCCAAGTCGAACGATGCCCGCTGGCTGGCGGAACTCATCAAGCCCTATCTCAGAGAGGACGGCGTCCTGGTGGGTCTCCAGAACGGCATGAACGACGACGCGATCGCCTCGATCGTGGGCCGCGGCCGCACGGTGGGCTGCGTCGTGGAATTGCAGGCGGAACTCTTCACCCCGGGACAGATTCAACGCAACACAACACACGAGGGGACTTGGTTTACCGTCGGTGAACTCGATGGTTCTTCGACCCCGCGCATTCGCGAGATCGCGTCCATCATGGGCCATGTGGGAAGATGCGATGTGACCGGCAACATCTACGGCGCGAAGTGGACGAAGCTGATCGCCAACATCATGACCCAGGCGCCGTTCGGGCTTTTCGGGCTCAGGAACTATGAGGCGATGGCCCTGCCCGGCATGCACGAGATCTCCGTAAAACTCGGCCGGGAAGCGCTGGCGGTCGGAACGGCGCTAGGCTACCGCATTGAGCCGGTCTTTGGGCTTCGCGCCGACGAATTTTCCGGTTCGAGCGACGAGAATCTGGTGAAGGCAATGAAAACGCTGATGAATCACGTCGGTAGTGGCCGCACTGCCCCGATCCACGACCACATTAAGGGCCGCCGGAGCGAAATGGCGTTCATCCCCGGTCTGGTGTCGAACAAGGGTCGGGAACTCGGTATTCCGACGCCCTGCAACGACGCCGTTGTCGAACTCGACCGGCAGATCAACAGAGGCGAGCTCAAGATGGACCCCGCCAACTTCGAACGGCTCAAGGCTATGGTGGCGGCATAACCTGCTTACGGAAGGAAACGAGATGGCCATTCACATCAAGAAGAAAGCGATCAACGTCAGCACGACTTACGAGCCCAATGTGCTCCATTCGCAGGGGATCTGTGAGAACACGGTCGGGAAATTGGACCCTCCCTTCACCATGCAATATGGTTTCATGCCGCCGGGCGCAAAAACGCGCGCCCACTATCACACCGAAGCCGCCCGCGGGAATTATGTGATCCGTGGACGCATCCGCTATTTATTCGGGCCGGTGGACAATCGGCAGATCATCGATGCGGAAGAGGGGGATTTTATCTATACCCCTAAAGGGGAGATCCATTCCCAAATGAATCTTTCAGATACGGAACCGGCTGAATTTATTGGTGTCTATGTTGGATGCGCCGACAGGGATCAATCCGGCAAAACCTGGGCCGAAGGACCGTTGAAGGAATAAAAGCCGAAGCGGTAAAGGCCATCAGACTCTTTAAACAATTTCTTGTGGAAAAAAAGTAGCTGTAAGGAGCTCCCTATGACAAAAGACAGAGCTGCAAGCCTGCTGTTTCTCTGTGCGGGCATCTATGGGTTCTATTTTTCCGTTCAGCTCCCGATGGGGAGATGGAACGAGCCGGGTCCTGGGGTCTTTCCCTTCGCCCTTTCGCTTCTGCTGTTGGTATCCGGGGCGGCGTGGTTCATCCGCGGGAAACGCAGGGTAAAAGAAGAAGGCGAGGGGGAGAATGCGGACAGGTATGCCTTTATCAAAAATCTGGCGACCCCGTTGAAAATCGTCGGTCTCACGGCCCTACTCATCCTGGCCTTCAATAGCGTGGGCTACCTTGCGGCTGCATCGCTTTACATCTTTGTTCTTCTTTTTTGGGTATCCAGGTATCGGGTCGTCGTTTCCATCCTCCTGGCCCTGTCCATAGGTATCGGGAGCTGGTATTTTTTTGAAAAGGTTCTTGCTGTTCAGTTACCGAGAGGGGTCCTCTTTTTATAGTTTGTTTCAAACAATTCCGACCGGAGGTTTTTAATGGATGTCTTCGGCAGTCTTGCCAATGGATTTCAAACCGCACTGAGCCTGCAGAATATTTACCTGTGCTTCATCGGCTGTTTGTGGGGGACGATGGTGGGGGTATTGCCTGGAATCGGTCCTTTGGCGGGGATCACCCTGCTCATCCCGGCGACGTTCGGTCTCGACGCAACCGGCGCCATCATCATGCTCGCCGGCATCTATTACGGCGCCATGTACGGCGGCTCGACCACCTCCATCCTCATGAACGTTCCGGGAGAATCGGCATCCGTCGTCACCTGCATCGATGGATACCAGATGACTCTAAAAGGAAGAGGCGGCGCCGCACTTTTTATCAGCGCCTGGGGGTCCTTTGTGGGAGGCACTCTGAGTATTGTAGGACTCATGCTCCTTGCGCCTACCTTGGCCGATTTTGCCATGAAGTTCGGACCTCCGGAGATGTTTTCCGTCTTGCTGGTTGCGTTCGTTCTCCTGGGTTCTTTGGGAAGCGGGTCCTTCTTCAGGACCATGCCCATGGTCTTTTTGGGCCTGCTGATCGGCACGATCGGAATGGACCCTTTAACCGGGTCGATGCGTTTCACCCACAACGTTACGGATCTGTATGACGGAATCGGGTTGCTCCCGGTGGCAATGGGCGCCATGGGGGTCGGGGAAATCCTCATCGCCACGGAGGAGAGCCTTTTGCGGGTTATCCACAAAATCAAACTCCGCGAGCTTTTACCGACCCGCGATGAGCTCCGCGCCTCATGGGGTCCCATATTCCGGGGATCGGGCATCGGTTTTATGATCGGCCTGATGCCGGGATCCGCTCATGTCCTGTCCAGTTTTGTCAGTTACATGGCGGAAAAGCGATTGGCGAGACGGCCGGAAGAGTTTGGACACGGTCGCATCGAGGGGGTGGCGGGTCCTGAGACTGCCAACAATGCCGCCTCGGGAAGCGCGATGATCCCTTTCCTGAGCCTGGGCATCCCGACAGGACCCGCGCCTGCGGTCATGATGATTGCCCTGCTGATCCATGGGATCACCCCCGGACCCCTGTTCATCTCAAAACATCCGGATGTGTTCTGGGGGCTGATCGCAAGCATGTATCTCGGAAACGTCATGCTGATCGTGCTGAACCTTCCCTTCGTGGGAATCTTTATCAGCCTGCTCCGAATCCCTTTCCGCGTTCTGTTCTCCGTCATTCTCCTCATCTGCCTGGTAGGCACCTATTCGGTGAATTCGAGCACCTTCGAATTGGCCGTCCTTCTGTTCTTCGGGATATTGGGGTACTTTATCCGGAAGATGAAATACGATATGGCGCCCCTCATCCTGGCGATGATTATCGGGCCGACCATGGAGTTGAGCTTGCGCCAGGCGCTTATGCGCAGCGACGGTTCGTTCTCCATCTTCTGGGAGAGTTCGATCACCATGACGCTTATTGCAGCGTCGTTCCTGCTTTTGGTCTGGAATATCTATAGAGGGATCAGGCCGACAAAGGCCTCCTGGGAAAAGGCATTGGAAGAGAGCAAATAGCGCTTCTTGACGCAGGCGAGAGCCGGGGGCCGCTGTCGATTTATGAGCCTTGAAAATCACGCTCCCTCCGCACGCTGGACAGTTTTCGACCCTGCACCTCTTCGCTTCGCTGCAAAGACGAAACTCGCGCTAAAGCGCTTAGACAGTCGTCTTTGCGGGCGCTACGCTGCGGGGGGGGGGCAGGAGGCCCCGAAAAATCTCCAATGCGTGCTTCCGGGACATGATTTCCAAGTTGCGCAAAGGTTTAGATTTGTAAAGAGGAGGTGAGAAGATGGTCGAACAGAGCAGGCAAAAGGGAGTTGTCGGCAGGGAACTCGGCATCGCCGTCGTCGGTGCGGGTCGCATGGGGACGCGGCGGGCCCATATTGCCTCCACCCATCCCGCGGTCCGGTTCCTGGCGATCGCGGATATCGACCCCGCTCGCGCCCGAGCCATTGGAGAGAAGGTGAATGCCGATTTTTCCTCGGGTGACAACCTTGAGGTGATCTCCCGACCCGAGGTGAACGCGGTCATCGTCTCCACACCCGAGCACGATCATACCCTTGCCGTTCTCCAGGCCCTCGATTTGGGAAAGCCCGTTCTGGTGGAAAAGCCGATAGCCCTCGCTCTCGACGACGCCAGAAAAATCGTGGCGGCGGTCCGGGAGGCCAAAGGCGATCTCTTTGTGGGCTATAGCAAGCGGTACACGCGCTCCTATATCCTCGCCAAGGAGTACATCGCGAAAGGCTGTCTGGGGCAGATGCTCGGGGCGACGACCCGCGTCTACAACTCGCGGGCCCAGGCCTTCCAGATCCTCAAGCGTTCCCCCCACGCCTCGCCGGTCCTCGATGTCCTTACGTACTACGTCGATCTCGTTTTGTGGTTTTTTGAAGGCAACGCCCCGGCGGAGGTGGTGGCGCGCGGTCAGAAGGGGGTATTTCGGGCCGCGGGATACGGCGCGGATGACGTGACCTGGGCGATCCTGACCTTTGCCGACGGCGCGGTCGTGAGCCTTGGCGTGGACTATGCACTCCCGGAGAAGTACCCGAGCCTCGGGCAGAGCCCGCGGATGGAGGTCCTCGGTACGGAAGGGGTGATCCTGCTCGATGAGGACCACAAGGAGCATATCATCTATACGAACCGGGGGGTCTCCCACGGCTATGTCCCCGGTCACGACGTGAATATGGCCTTCCTGGGCACGTCTTCGTCCGGGGACTTTGCCCTGGGCGATTTCTGGGGGCCCCAGGCCGATGAAACCCGGGGCTGGCTGGATTACCTCTCGACCGGTCGCCCCTGCATCCTCCCCCGGCCCGAGGAGGGGCTCAGGACATTGGAGGTTACCCTGGCGATCGAACGGGCGGCCAAAACAAAAGAGTCGGTCACATTATAAAACGGAGGTGAAGCCATGAAAAGCAGAGCACGCATTGTGTTAATCTCTCTCATCTCAATCCTGACCCTGGCCAATCTATCCCTGGCCGCCGAATATCCGGCCAAAACCGTCACCATCATCAATCCGAATGCCCCCGGAGGCGGTCATGACGTCGCTGCGCGCGCCTTCGCAACGGTTGCGGAAAAGATGTTAGGACAGCCCTTTGTCGTTGTGAATAAGGCGGGCGCTTCCACGATGCTGGGCATGACGGCCGTCGCTCAGTCCGCCCCCGACGGATACACCCTCGGCATGGACTCGACCACGACCACAAATGCCCTGGCATGGGAGATAGCAAACGGCCGAAAGCCGCCGATCACCCGGGATGATCTTCTTCCCGTCGGAGGGCTGAGCGTCAATGTGCCTCTGGTGATTGTCCCTTACAACAGCCCCTGGAAAACGATGACCGACATGGCAAAAGATTTGAAGGCCAGGCCGAATCAATATGCCTTCTGCTCCGGAGGGCTATATGGAGGAACCCATCTGCCCGCCGAGGTCCTGCTGCAGGCGATCGGGACAAAGGCCCGGCATGTCCCCCACAAAGGCGGCGGTCCCTGTCTTGCGGCAGTGGTGGGCGAGCACGTCCATTTCTCCACCCAGTGGGCGGGCACATCGATTCCTCTTGCACAGGGGAAAAAAGTGAGGATTCTCGCCGTTCAGGGCGATGAAAGGATGAAGTCCATCCCGGAGGTGCCGACCATCAAAGAAGAGGGGGTCGATGCCGAGTGGATCCAATGGCTGGGGATTTCCGTCCCCCGAAAGACTCCCGCACCGCTTGCGGCCCAGATCAAGGCGATGGTGAAAAAAGTTGCCCAGGACGCGGCGTTCAATAAAATATTGGAGAGCCAGGGAGCCGAAGCGCGCTACATGAACAGTGAGGAGGTGGAGAAATTCATCAAAGAGGAATCGGCGGTGGTGGCGAAAATCTACACGTCGCTCCTTGCGGAAGAGAAAAGTAAAAAATGAAGTCCCGTCTCTCCGGACGGGTATTGCCGAGAAGGTCGTCTACAAAGGGGGGATCGTCACCCGATCCCTCCTCGACGACGCTTTATAAGACATTTTCCGGTTCATCCGGTTCTTGCGTACTTTTTGATGTGGAAAAGTATGCGCCTACAGGATGACTTCTCTCTTTGGAGAAAATCAAGCCGCAGCAAGAACGTCATTGGTCGTCCAAAAACACTTACATATGATCAATATGTCTATTTTTCTGCCAGCGTCTCGCCTGCTTCTTTTTCTCCCCCTGATTCCTCTTTTTCCATATCCGGAGCGCCGTCGCTGGCGCCTTTTGCATCTTCTTTCACCTTTGGCTTATCTTTATCCAAATCCAAAAGCCATTCAACTTGAGATTGTTTTGCAATCTCCCTGCAAATAGCCTCGGCCTTCCGCGACCGTTCGGGTTCCTTCTTTGCGTAATAACTCAGGATCTTAGCCCCGATTTCCATGCACTTAAAGGGTTTGATGATGTAGCCCTCAATACCCAGCTTTACGCAGGACAGGATATCCTCACTGCCGGATACCGACGTTGCCATCACGATGGTTGTCTTCTTGTCTTTAACGGTAGTCCGAATCGATTTCAATACCTGAAATCCGGTCATTTCCTGCAGATATATGTCAAGCACGATGATATCGGGATACCATTCATCATAGACAAGAAGGGCTTTTTTTCCCGAGGCGACCATTTTTTTATCGAATATTTGATTGAAAAGTCCCTTGTCATATAGCAACTGGGTGGTATGGTCATCCTCAACAACCAATATCTTGATCTTGTCCGTGCCATTCTGTGAGCATTGCGGCTCAAGCAAACCATCCACTTTGTCTTTTGCCAACATGCGGCGTTCCCCTTCAGTAGGCATATATTACTGCAACTCCATCCCGACCGGAAACAGGTACTTATTAAGCGCTGCCGGCCTCCTCCGCGCTCTGTCGCTATCATATATAATGTCCGGGCAAACTCGGCAAGAAAAATGTGTCACGCTGCCTGTCGCTTGTGTTGGTTCATGACTCCAATAATGATTTGCCTTAGTTAAAAATACTGCCCCATCGCTTGCTTCAGTCGGGCAAACTGCCTCTCCATTTCGGGCAGGCGGGCCATGACGTATTCCAGGTTACCGGCCTTGGCCGCTTTTTCCATCTCGAAGGCTATCGCGCGCAGGACCTCACCGCCGACATTGGCCGAAGCTCCTTTGATGGTGTGGGCCTGGTGCTCGACACCCGAAGCATCACCGGCATCCAGATAGCCCTGTAACGCTTGGATTTGCTGTGAGATATCCACCAGAAAACCTTCGGCCACCGTTCGGGCCAGGTCTTCGTCGCCCATCAAGCGGGTCATCATGCTCGCCCTGTCGAAAACCGGCGCCTCCGGTTCCTGAGCGGAAACGGGGGCAGCGTCCTCTGGCTTGCGGGCGGCTTGTTCCGTTGGCGCCACAGTTTCCCGCGGCAGCCATTTGTCCAACGCTTCCGCCAACACCTGGGGAGAAACCGGCTTGGCGATGTAGTCATTCATGCCTGCCTCCAGACAGCGCTCACGGTCGCCCCGCAGAGCGTGGGCGGTCATGGCGATGATCGGAATCCGGCGATTAGGGAGTGAGGATTGGGGATTGCGGATGGCTCGCGTGGCCTCAAATCCATCCATCTCGGGCATCTGCACATCCATCAGCACCAGGTCGTAGGGCCGGGCTTCGAGGGCCTTGACAGCTTCGGCGCCGTTGGCCACGGTATCCGCACGCAGCCCCATCATCTTCAGAATGCCTACGGCCACCCGCTGGTTGGTGATGTTGTCCTCAGCCAGCAGGATGCGCGCCTTGCGGCCGGCGAACATGTTCAGCTTCTCGCGGGCCGCATGGCGCGTGGCGATGGGCAGCGGTTTTGGCTCCGCCTCTTTCCGCTCCGTCAGCGTCAGGGACAGAATCGCCTTCAGTTCCTGGTGTCGTATCGGTTTGGTCGCATAGGCCGCAAAACCGATCTCCTCAAAGCGCCGGGCGTCGCCCCGCGCCCCCACGGAGGTCAGTATCACTAGCCGGGTGTCCGCCAGGCGCTCGTCCGCCTTGATGATCCGGCCCAGGGCCTCGCCGTTCATGCCCGGCATCTGCATGTCGATCACGGCGATGCGGAAGGGGTCGTTCTCGTCCAGCGCCAAGCAGAGGGCCTGGAGCGCCCCGGCGCCGCACTGCGCCTCGGTAGGACGCATGCCCCAGGAGGTCAGGCGCGTGGTCAGAATTTCGCGGTTGGTGCGGTTGTCGTCCACGATCAGCACGCGCACATCGCGCAGTTCGGCGGGCGGACGTCTATCCGCCTGCGCCCCCTCGGCCTGTTTGCCCATGCGGGCGGTGAACCAGAACTCCGAGCCTTTGCCCTCTTCGCTCTCCACACCGACCTCACCGCCCATTAGCTCGGCAAGTTGTTTCGAGATGGCCAGGCCCAGGCCGGTGCCGCCGTATTTCCTTGTGGTTGAGGCGTCCAGCTGGCTGAACATTGAGAATAGCCGTTCCATCTTGTCTTCCCGGATGCCAATGCCTGTGTCGCGTACCGAGAAGCGCAGGAGGAGATCGTTTTCATTCTCTTCCACCAGAGAGACGCGGACCGCCACTTCGCCGACGTGGGTGAACTTGACGGCGTTACCCGCCAGATTGGTGAGGATCTGACGGAGGCGCCCCGGGTCGCCGCGCAACAGTGTGGGTATCTCCAGATCGGCGGCGCAGATGAACTCGAGCCCCTTGTCATGGGCGTGCAAGGCCATGGTGGATGCGTAGTCGTCCAGCAGGCTCGACAGGTCGAAGTCCAGCGTTTCCAGAGCGACTTTTTTCGCCTCGATCTTCGAGAAGTCGAGGATGTCATTGATCAGTGCTAGTAGAGATTCGCCGCTGGCGCGCACGATTTCGGCGTAGTGCCGCTGCTCAACGTCAAGTTCGGTATCCAGCAGCAGCCCGATCATGCCGATGACCCCGTTCATGGGGGTTCTGATCTCGTGGCTCATGTTGGCCAGGAACTCGCTCTTGGCGATGTTGAACAGCTCGGCCTGCACCACCATTTTGTTCGCACGCGCCGTGGTTTCTTCGAGGTGGCGGTTGGTCTCCAGCAACGCATCCTCCGCCCGCTTACGTTCAGTGATGTCCTCAACCACGATCATGTTGCACCCAGGGGTTTCCCCCGGCTTCCAGAGAGGTGATACCGTGATGTTCACCCAGACGGTCTCCCCGTCCTTCTGGAGGTAGCGCTTCTCCAGGCTGTAGTGCCAGATCTTTCCGGCCAATAGAAGTGCCGTATTCTCCTCATGCAGGTGGAGATCATCCGGATGCGTGATCGCCTGGAAGGTGGTGGCCAGCAACTCCTCCTCAGTCCTGCCGACCATTTTGCAAAGGCGACGGTTCACCGTGATGAAACGGCCCGTACTCATTTCGATCTCGGCCACTCCCACCGCCGCCTGCTCAACCAGGGCGCGGAACCGCTCCTCGCTCTCCCGCAGCGACCTATCCGTCTTCTTGAGTTTGGTAAACAGCTGGGCATTGGCGATCGCCCCGGCAATCTGCGCCCCGATCCTCTCGGCCAGGCGGAGATTCTGTTCATTGTATGCGTTCGGTTTTTTCGACCGAAAGTGCAGGACACCGATCACCTCGTCCCGGGAGATCAGGGGAACGCTCAGCAGTGAGCGCAGCCCTGTCTGAAAGGTGAAGGAGAGTGCGGGTATCCGGCTGACGATCTCGTCGATGCTTTCAGTCTGGATGATCAGGCCGGTCCGCCCGCGCAAGACCAACTCACTCAACGTTCCTGCCAGTGGGGGGGAATCCCCCTGTTTCCGATGAGGGATTTCCTCCCCGGAAACATAAGCAACAGTGACGGTGTTCTCATGGATATTGCACAGATTTACGGCAATCCTGTCAAAGGGGATCAGCTTTCGGGTCTCGGTAGCGAACCGTTCGTATACCTCATCGATGTCCAGGGTGGAGCCGATGAGCCGTCCGATCTCGGCGATGATGGCTGTCTCATCTTGGCGGTATTTCTCTTCAGACTTCTCTAATTCTCTGAGGGTCGCCTCCTTCCGGATCTCGATTTTTTTTCTCCGGGCTTCCGATTGCTCCAGCTCTAGAATTCTCTTTCTAAGAGACGCCTGTTCTTCTGTCATAGCCTGCCCGGTTTTGGATGAATCATTCATTGCGTTCCCCCCATGTCGTGAGAAACAATAACGGTTGAAAAGAAAGGTAAAGCTTTTTATTGGAATTGTCTTAACCTTAGGCGATAGTGCCTCGTATCCACTGGATTGTCAAATGGAAAATGGTCCTATCGGTGCGGATTGTCCCCTGAAATCAGCAACTATTCCTGACTCTGCTGGATTGTTGAGGAAGCAAGACATTTTAGACACGTACTCTAACCCGGATGAACCCATTGTCCATAACTATACTGCAAAGGAATGGTCCCAAAATGGTGAAGCTCCCCGTCCACAGGGCGGGGAGCTTCACGGCAATGAAGAACCGACGAGGCGGGTCTTGCGGGTTGCGCTCCCGGTCTGACAATCCTCTATTTTTTCTGTGCCGCTTCCTTTACAAGTTCCACTTCGGTGGCTGCAATGATCTTTGACTCCTTGTCCATCCACTTGGCCAATTCCTCGCCATCCAAGTAGGAGACTTCATCCCCCGGTTTTTCGATCATGTCGATGAACGCTTGGTCTTGAGCCACTTTTTTCGTCACTTCCCTGAGTTTTTCCACAATGGGGGCAGGGGTGTTTTTTGGCGCCATGATTCCTACCCATCCATAATATTCCGCATCGATTCCGAGCTCTTTGACGGTCGGGATATCGGGCACGGATTTGAGTCTCTTGCCGCCCACCACAGCCAGGACCTTTAATTTATTTCCCTTTACGAGAGGGAGGGTTGTGGGCGGATATTGGGCTGCGAAATCGACATGTTTGCCTACGACAGACGCAAGACAGGGCCCTCCTCCCGTAAACGGAACATGGCGAAACTTCAGCCCGGCGGCCTTTGAAAAAATTTCGATCGGCAGGTGGCTCATTCCATAGAGACCGCCGGAGCAGAAGGCCATTTGGCCCGGTTTGGTCTTTGCGTCATTGACAAAGTCAGCCAGGGTCTTATACGGGGAATCAACGGGCACGATCAGCAGCGTTGGGCTCATCGTGAATGAACCGATGGATGTAAAATCTTTTCTGGTGAACGGAGGTTTACGGCCGTTGGCAATCTCCCATTCGACCGCATTGGTGATATTCACGGAGCCCACGAGAAGGGTATATCCGTCCGGTGCGGCCTGAGCCACCGACGTTCCCCCCACCATTCCGGTGGCGCCTGCTTTGTTGACGACCGTAACAGGTTGTCCCAGATATTTTTCGGCCACTGCTGCAAACGCCCGTGCTTGAACATCGAGAGTTCCTCCGGGCGCCATCGGGTTCACCAGGGTAATGGGTTTGGTCGGATAATCGCCTGCTGCAAAAAGGACGGGTGTGATGCCTAAAACAATCATGATGCAGATAAGGGTGATGCGTAACATGCGTTTCATGGTCATTGCCTCCCTCTTTTATTTCGGATGAATCAAACTCC
>PNOO01000036.1 GCA_013824905.1 Syntrophus sp. (in: bacteria)
CGGGGTAGCCGTTCCAGAGGTCGTCCTCCTTGAACGGCACCGCGGTGAACTTTGGATAGGCGCAGATCGTCCCGAGAGCAACGAACTTGCTTATTTTTCGCAGGTAAGCCTCGTGGAGAAGCGGGACCCCCATCATGATGTTCTCGTAAAAGAGGGAACCGGGGTTCTCCTGGTTGAAGCCTATGCCGCCGACCTTCGCGGCAAGGTGAATGACGACGTCGGGCCGCTGTTCATCATAGAGCCGGCGGATATCTTCCGGGCGGATCAGATTGTAATCGGGCAGATCGGCGACGACGAGGTGGTCATAGCCGCGCTTCTCAAAGGTTTTGATGAGATGTTTCCCCAGGAAACCTCTGCCGCCGGTGATTGTGATGCGTTTATGCTTCATATCTCTCAGACCATTCGGCGGTTGCCGCTGTCGTAACCGGCGTCGACGAGGGTCTTCTCCTTTTTTGCGATCTCCAGATCCGCCGCAACCATCATGTCGATGAGATCCTCGAAGCCCACCTTCGGCTGCCAGCCGAGGACCCTGCGGGCTTTTTCCGCATCACCCAAAAGGACATCCACTTCCGTGGGACGGAAATACCTGGGATCGATCGCCACGTGCTTCTGATAGTCGAGATCGAGTTTGGCGAAGACCTTTTCGGCAAATTCACGGACCGAATGGGTCTCGCCGGTGGCGATCACATAATCGTCGGGACAGTCCTGCTGGAGGATGAGCCACATCGCCTCGACGTAATCCCCGGCGAAGCCCCAGTCTCGCTTCGCCTCGAGGTTCCCGAGGTAGAGCTTCTCCTGGAGGCCGATCTTGATTCGGGCGGCGGCGCGGGTGATCTTCCGAGTGACGAAGGTCTCGCCGCGGCGGGGGGATTCATGGTTGAAAAGGATGCCGTTCGCCGCAAAGAGCGCGTACGCGTCTCGGTAATTGCGGACGACGTAATAGGCGTAAACCTTGGCGGCTGCGTAAGGGCTCTGTGGCTGGAAGGGGGTCGCCTCACCCTGGGGGGGAGGCGCCGCGCCGAACATCTCACTGGAGGAAGCCTGGTAGAAGCGGGCTTTGACTCCCGTCTTCCGTATCGCCTCGAGGAGGCGGATCGTCCCCAGGCCGGTCACGTCGCCGGTGTATTCGGGCATATCGAAGCTCACCCGGACATGGCTCTGGGCGCCAAGGTGGTAGATTTCTTCCGGCCGGATCTCCTGGAGGAGGTCGGTGAGCTGACCGGATACGCACAAGTCGCCATAGTGGAGATAAACCCGTGCCTTAGGATCGTGGAAATCTTTGTAAAGATGGTCGATCCGGTCCGTGTTGAAGGTGCTGGCCCTGCGGATGAGCCCGTGGATCTCGTAACCTTTCGCGAGCAGGAATTCGGCTAGATACGATCCGTCCTGGCCGGTGATGCCTGTAATAAGTGCTTTTTTCATTTATACCTCTTTGATTTTTTATGTATGTGTCTATCATAACGAGACGATAATGACAATCGCAACATAGCCTTTTTGTATTGTCGGTTTTGAAACATCTGCCGGGGGTAGCGCCCCAGCAGGTCTTGTCCCGCGCCCTTATGAATGCCGGCTTGAGTCCTGCAACTCGATTTTCCAAAGGTCTTCAGCCTGCCGTCACTTCTGGCAGATCGGACAAAACCAGGTCCCCCGGCCGCCGATCTTCGTGCGCTGGATCATCCCGCCACAGCGGCGGCACGGTTTACCCTCCCGCGAGTAGACTTCCAGGTGGTTTTGATTCTCGCCGCTCATGCCGAAGAGGTCCCGCCAATCGGAGACCGTAGTCCCCCTGCATTCCACCGCCCGGGGGAGAACGGCAGCAGATGCCTTCTGCACCTTACGCCATTCGGCGTCGGACAGACTGCCCGCGTGCCGCCGCGGATCGATACCTGCGTGATAAAGGATTTCACAGGCATAGATGTTTCCGATTCCGGCGACGAACCGCTGATCCATGAGAAAAGATTTCACCGGGAGCCGCCTCTTTTCGGCGGTCTTCTTAAGATGGTGCGGTGGCAGCCCTTCCAGTGGATTCTCCACCAGTGCCGGTGCAGTCTCTGACGGTCGTACGCAGAAAGTGGCGAACCTCCGAGGATCAATCAGGATCAGCCGTCCGGCGGCAAAAGAGATAACCAGACGTGTATACGGAGGGGCGGGCTCGCTACCGGTCTGCCAGAGGAGACGGCCGGTCATCCGGAGATGCAGGGCCGCCGTGAGGCGGTCGTCCGACGGTTTTTGCTTGATTTTTCCCCGACCCTTTTCCGGCCCGGAAATGCCGGGATCCTGGCTCCTTTTACCCATTTCGATCCTGATGTATTTCCCCTGGCGGTATACCCTCTCGATCTTCCGTCCGTCCAACCCCTCATCCTCAGTCGTCCCCAGGCGGGGATCGAGGACTTCGACGGCAAGGATCTTCTCTCCCGGAAGGATCTCGTTCAACTGGCGGCAGAGGGTTTCGACTTCAGGCAATTCGGGCATCATCTATCCTTTGACAGTTTCATAAAAAAAGATATCACTTCACATTCTACACGAGGGGGGGACCCTGTCAACGGGAAATGCAACAGGGGATAGACGAATGACATTTCGGCCGAAGGGAGCAATCCTGATGAAATGAGAGCCGGAAATAGGAAATTTCAGTTCTTGTTGGAAATACTACCGGAACTAGTGGTTCCGATAGTATTTTTATCTGTTATATCAAAGTATTTCTCTTTATGTGCTTCTGTTTTATTGCCAATATGACATATCTTTCTTCTATAATCGGAATCAAGAGTTCCTGTACGTTCGCGGTCATTATGATAAATCTTGCAAGTTAACAAGAGGTTATCATCATGGCATGGATCTTTCAATATTACAATAGAGAATGAAGGTGCGTTATGGCTCTCAAAAAGGTTCAAAACACCACCCTGACGGGAATCGTCATCCCGGCGGATTGGAACGACGACCAGGAAGTGATCACCGCTGCCCTGGCTACGGCAGACGAGAAAGAGTACCAGATAGGCGGAAACCGGAAGGGCAAAGAGCTCCTTGCGTTTCTCCAGCGTCAGTTGGAGGTGACCGGCACTCTGAGCAAGGATGACAAAGGCAGGCCGGTCATCACCGTCAGGCGGTATATTGTTAAATAAACAGGGCGATTACGGCCGGGTAGACTTTGCAAAATTATTTATTGACAGTCCGGGACAAAAGGAGTAGAGCGACGCTGAAAATCAACGGGAATGAAGCGAGCGTGACATTCGCAGACAAAATACGGAGTTTGCAGCAGATTATACGGTTTCTACTTCAAAAGAGAGGCAGTGTCCTCTCTTTTTGATGTTTAGCGAGAGGCAGCGTCACCCTGAGCCCATCAAAGGGTGAACATAAAAAAATTTTTAGGAGGCATTAACAGATGGAAAGTGAGACTCTTTTTGTGGAGGAGGCGGAGCCTCCAGGTAGGTTGACCGACATAGTCGGTCCAAACCAATATAGTGATTTTGGTACGTCCCTGAACACCTTTTACACACCCGCCGCGGCACCGGCCAGATCGGTTTCCAGGCCGGCTGTTTCAAACGATAGCCGGGCGCGGGCCTTCCGGAAGCGTTTCTTCCCGAACACTACCCTAAAGGAATGGCAAGATTGGCACTGGCAGCTCCGCAACCGCGTCCGCGATGTGGAGACTCTGGGGAGGATGATCCATCTGTCGGAGGATGAGCGGCATGCGATGAGCGGCCAAGCAAGCTCTCTCCCGCTGGCGATTACCCCCTACTATGCGAGTCTCCTCGATCCGTGGAATCCGCGGCAGGCGCTGCGCCGGACGGTCGTACCTACGGTACACGAGCACTTCCGGAGCAGCGGTGAGGCGGACGATCCGCTCCACGAGGATGAGGACAGCCCGGTTCCCGGGATTGTCCACCGCTACCCCGACCGTGTTTTGTTTCTGGTGACGGGGAACTGCTCGACCTACTGCCGCTACTGCACACGTTCCCGGATGGTCGGACATCAGGGCAACCACTGCCTGAATACCGAACAGTGGGAAAAAGGGATCTCTTACATCGCGGAACACCCGGAGGTGAGGGACGTCCTCCTCTCCGGGGGCGATCCGCTGACACTGGGCGACGAACAGCTGGAATGGCTCCTCGCGCACCTGCGACGGATACCCCACGTGGAATTGATCCGGATAGGAACCAAAGCGCCGGTCGTCCTCCCCCAGCGGATCACGCCCGGGCTGGTAAAGATGCTCAAACGCTATCACCCTCTCTGGATCAGCATCCATGCGGCCCATCCGGACGAGCTGACGCAGGATGCCGCCCGCGCCTGTATACGCCTGGCCGATGCGGGGATACCGCTCGGGAGTCAGACGGTGCTCCTGTCCGGGATCAACGACGATGTCGAGACGATGAAGCGTCTCGTCCAAGGCCTGCTGAAGATCAGGGTCAAGCCCTACTACCTCTACCAGTGCGATCCGATTCCCGGCTCGTCCCATTTCCGGACCCCGGTCGCGAAGGGCTTGGAGATGATCCGCGGACTCAGGGGATTCACCACCGGCTATGCAGTGCCGACCTACGTCATCGACGCCCCCGGCGGCGGCGGCAAGATCCCGCTTTTACCGGAATACGTCGTAGGACAGGATAACGGCGACCTCCTCCTCCGGAATTACGAAGGACAGGTCTTTCGCTACCCCGACTGCCCGTCCGAAGAGGGAGTTATCCACTGATCATCCGAAGCCTCTTGTTCCCTTACGGGGTAATGATAAGGACAAAGCGGTGAAAATCGGCATGACCTATGACCTTCGGGACGATTACCTGGCCGAAGGTTATGGAGAGGAAGAGACAGCGGAATTCGACCATCCGGCGACGATCGCGGCGATCGAGGCCGCCCTGCGCAGCCTCGGGTACGAAGCGGAAAGGATCGGCCACATCCGGGCGCTCGCAAAGCGGCTGGTCGCCGGTGATCGGTGGGATCTCGTCTTCAACATTGCGGAGGGGCTCCGGGGATTTGGCCGCGAGGCGCAGGTTCCGGCATTGCTCGACGCCTATGGTATTCCCTATACCTTTTCCGATCCGATGGTTTTATCTCTCACGCTCCACAAGGGGATGACGAAGCGGGTGATCCGCGACCTCGGGATACCGACCCCGGATTTCGCCGTGGTCGAATCGCCTGAGGAGATCGCCGGTGTGGAGTTGACTTTTCCCCTCTTCGCCAAACCTGTCGCAGAGGGAACGGGTAAAGGGGTGACCGCCGCCTCGAAGATCGCCGACCGGGCGGAGCTTGAACATGTCTGCCGTTCGATTCTGGAAACGTTCCACCAGCCGGTTCTCATCGAGACATTTCTCCCCGGGCGGGAATTTACCGTCGGGATCATCGGGACCGGTGCGGAGGCATTTGTCCCGGGCATACTGGAGGTCCACCTGACCGAGAAGGCCGAAAAAGAGGTCTACTCGTACATCAACAAGGAAGACTGGCATGGCCGGATTGAGTACCGCCTCGCTTCGGACGCCATGGCGCAGTTGGCGGGAAAGACGGCGCTCGCCGCCTGGCGGGGCCTCGGCTGCACCGACGGGGGACGGGTCGACCTGCGCGCCGATGCCAATGGGATGCCCCACTTCATGGAGGTGAATCCCTTAGCCGGACTCCGACCCGATCATTCGGACCTCCCGATCCTCTGCGAACTCGCCGGTATGCCTTACCGGGAACTGATTGCCGGGATCATGAAATCCGCCCTGAAGCGCATCCGGACTGCATCATGAAAATCGCCGTCATCCACGGAGACGTGGCAGAAGATGCCGGCCGGGACGAGAAGGACGTGCTCGTGCAGGTGGATGCCGTCTCGGAGGGTCTTGCCGTGCTGGGTCATGAACCGGTCGCTGTGCCCGTTTCCTTGAATCTGGAAGAGGCGGCCCGGACGCTGACCGCTCTCAATCCGGCGCTTGCCTTCAATCTCGCGGAGTCACTCTCCGGTAAAGGGAGCCTCATCCACATCGTCCCCGCCCTTCTGGATGCCTTGAAGATCCCCTATACCGGCTCAGGTACGGAGGCGATCATACTGACGTCGAACAAGGTCCTTGCCAAAAAATGGCTCGACGCCGCCGGCCTCCCGACGCCGCCGTGGTTTACCGCCGGGGAAATACGAGAAGAGCTGCGCGTTTCGGGACCCTGGCTCGTTAAATCCGCCTGGGAGCATGCGTCGATCGGCCTCGACGAGGATTCGGTCATCCCGGAGGCGGACAGAGAGCGTCTGCTTGCGGAGATGGAAGCCCGTCGCGACATGCTGGGCGGGGGTTGTCTGGCCGAGGCCTTTATCGACGGCCGGGAGTTCAACCTCTCGCTCCTCGCGGGTGGTGGAGATCCGGACAGCGGCCCTGAAGGACTTGCCGGCCCGCCTCTGGTATGGGGGAACGGACCGGAAGTTCTTCCTCCGGCGGAGATCCGCTTTGACGCCTATCCGCCGGAAAAGGTCCGCGTTGTCGGCTATCGTTCCAAGTGGGAGGAGGGCTCCTTCGAATTCAATCACACGCCGCGTTCATTTGAGTTTCCCGAGACGGAAGCTCCGCTGCTCGCGAGACTGAAGGAACTCGCCATCCGCTGTTGGATGCTCTTCGATCTCAAGGGCTACGCCCGCGTCGACTTCCGCGTCGATAAGGAGGGCCGACCCTGGATCCTCGAAGTGAACACAAATCCCTGCCTCTCCCCGGATGCCGGCTTCCGCGCGGCGACTCTGCAGGCGGGGCTGACATTCTCCGACGTCCTCAAACGGATCATCGGAAAATCATAGATGTGAGGTATAGAGTGTTTAACCCTTTTATCCTGCTGACGTTTTCGAATCTTTATGCATGATATAAACAGAAAGCTCACCTACCGTCAAGAGGTGCGTCCGGAGGACCGTGAGGCGGTAGGACGGCATGTACAGGCGACGGGGTTCTTCTCGGAAGAGGAGCACCTCATCGCAGTCGAACTGGTCGACGAGCGGCTGGCGAAAGGCGAGGCAAGCGGCTACTTCTTTCTTTTTGTCGAAGAGGAGGATCGGCTCCTGGGCTATACCTGTTTCGGCCCGATCCCCGGCTCGCTCCACAGCTACGATCTGTACTGGATCGCCGTTGACCCAAAGGCGCAGGGTCGGGGTCTTGGAAAGAAGCTTATGGCCGAGTCGGAGCGGCTCATGGCGGAGCGAGGGGCGCGTCGGATTTATGCGGATACCTCCTCCCGCCCTCAGTACGAATCGACACGGGCCTTCTATCTTGCCTGCGGATACATTCAGAAGGCTTTACTCGCCGACTTCTACGCCCCGGGTGATGGAAAGGCGATCTTCGTTAAAATCCTGGAATGATTTAGAAACAGGGAAAGCACCCTCATTATTCAGAAAATTCTATCCGGAAAATCCTTGTCTCGTCCCATGAAAAATGGTAATGACACGCATTACCTTAGGTCAGGAGAATTCTTTTTCCTTCCCGCGGTCCCGGCGGGTATAAGCACATTCCATAAGACAAAGGATCAACGCCATGAGATTTATTCCGAGAGAAGAAAAATTCTTTGATCTCTTCGAGGAGCTGGCCGCCAAGATCGAGGCCGGAGGAATGCTGTTCCTGGAGCTTGCGGAGAGCGGCGTTTACAGTGAGCAGCAAGTCGCCCGCCTCAAGGAGATCGAGCACGAAGCGGACATTATCACCCACCGAACCTACGAAAAGATGCACACGACCTTTCTCACACCGCTCGACCGCGAGGACATTTACTGCCTTGTCAACAAGATGGACAGCATCATGGATATGACGGAAGCCGCCGCCGCACGGCTCGTCCTCTACCGGGTGAAGAAGCCGGCGGAAGCGCTCATCGAACAAGCGAAGATACTCTGCGAGTCGATCGGAAAGGTTAAAACGATCATCCACGCCCTTAGAGATATGAAACACGCCTCTTTGATCCTCCAGACCAGCGTTGAGATCAACACTCTGGAAAACGCGGGGGATGTGATCCTGAGAACGACGATGGCGCACCTGTTCGAAAATGAACAGGACGTCCGCGAACTGATCAAGTGGAAGGAGATCCACGAGCGGATCGAAGAGGCGATCGACGTCTGCGAGGACGTCTCCAATATCGTGGAAGGGATCGTCCTGAAAAATGGCTGATCTGGCACTGATCATTTTCCTTATTTTCATGGCGCTGGTCTTCGATTTCATCAACGGTTTCCACGATGCCGCAAACTCCATCGCCACCGTCGTGTCGACCCGCGTGCTCAAACCGCAGCATGCCGTCCTGTGGGCCGCCTTTTTTAATTTCATCGCCGCGTTCTTCTTCGAGACCCGGGTCGCCTCCACCATCGGGAAGGGGGTCGTCGACCCCGTCGCGATTACCCTGGGCGTCGTCGCCGCCGGCCTTTTCGGGGCCATCGCCTGGAATCTCATCACCTGGTGGCTGGGCCTTCCCTCATCTTCGTCGCACGCCCTGATCGGCGGGCTCGCCGGGGCTGCTGTGGTTCACGACGGCTGGGGGATCCTGCAGGGGGGCGGGTTATTGACGATCGCGATCTTTATCGTCCTTTCGCCGCTCATCGGCTTTCTGCTGGGATTTATTCACATGGTCGGGGTGACCTGGATTGCGAGACATAGTGCCCCGGCGAAGGTCGACGGGGTCTTCCGGAAGCTCCAGCTCGCTTCCGCCGGAGCTTATTCACTGGCGCACGGCCTCAACGACGCACAAAAGACGATGGGGATCATCATGCTGATCCTCTTCTCGACCGGCCATATGACCGCCGCCGACCTAGGCAAGCACGCGCCCTGGTGGATTATCCTCTCGTGCCACGCCGCCATTGCCCTGGGGACGATGTTCGGCGGCTGGCGGATCGTCAAGACCATGGGCATGCGTCTCACCAAACTCGCCCCCGTCGGCGGATTTGCCGCCGAGACCGCGGGCGCCATTACGATCATCGGCGTCTCCCTCCTGGGGATCCCCGTTTCGACCACGCACACGATCACCGGCGCCATCGTCGGCGTCGGCGCTACGCACCGCCTTTCCGCCGTCCGCTGGGGCTTGGCGGGAACGATCATCTGGGCCTGGGTCTTGACGATCCCGCTTTCCGCCCTGATCGCGGGAGCGGTCTACATGGTCCTGAGTCCCTTCATCTAGAATAAATAGGGCGCAGGCCTCATTTCCCCTGGAATTCAGCGTACATGTCCCAAATGGCCAGCAGCATCGATGTGATGATCGGGCCGATCACAAAGCCGGAAAAGCCGAAGAGAACGATCCCCCCCAGTGTGGAGAGGAAAATCAACAGGGGGTGCATCTCCACGTCCTTTCCGAGGAGGAGGGGGCGCAGCAGGTTATCCACCATGCTGATCACGAGGACGCCGGAGGCGAGAATCAGTATCCCCTCCCAGATATGGCCGCTGAGGAGCATCAGGATCCCGGCCGGCCCCCAAATGATGGAACAACCGACCACGGGGACGACGGCCATGATGATCATCAATAGCCCCCAGATCAACGCCCCCTCGGTGTCCGTGATCAGAAAAACGATCCCCCCCAGCGCCCCTTGGATGCCGCCGATGATCAGGGTGACTTTCAACGTGGAGTACGCCGTTGCGATGAAACGGTTATAGAGAAGCATCTCGCGCCCCATTCCAAGCGGGAAGATCCGCAAGACCGTCCGGAGGAATTTCTCCCCGTCGCGGACGAAAAAGAAAAGGGCGTAAAACATGATGGCAAACTGGACCAGCAGTCCCAAGGTGTTCTGAGTCAGGGTCGTCAGGCGGACGAAGATATAGTTCGTGACGGTTCGCAAGATTTCCGCCGTTTTTTCAATCAGAACCGCCTTATCGATGTCGAAAAGATTGGCAAGAGGGTTATCGGCGATCAAACCGATGATGTTCTGGAAGCCCCGGTCGATGTTTTTCGGGTTCGTGTCAAGCTTTCCATAGAGCTGGACCGATTCATTGAAGACCAGTGTTCCCACAACGCCCGTCGGCAAGAGGATGATGATTGCGATCACCAGAAAGATAAGGAGCGTGCTTAGGGAAGGGCTGTTCAGTCGTCGGTCGATGCGCCGGTAAAGGGGCTGGAAGATCCCGGCGATGACGGCGGCCCAGAACAGGGGGAAGAAGAAAGGCTTCAAGAGATAGAGGAATAGGAGCGTCACCAATCCCAAAAGGATGAAGAAAGGGACATTGCTGTTTTTTAAAGTGCCCATGGCTTATGCGCCTCCGATTTTTTGTTTATTATTCATCAGCTCCTCGCTCCCTTGGAGGTACTGCCGGATCTTGCCCCGGATGGAATCGGGAAGCTTGATGCCGATGGCGTTCAGGCGCGCCTCATATTTGGCGAACGACCGGACGTTCTGCGAAGTGGTCACGAAGATCTTGAAATAGGATCGGATGCTCCCCTCCAGCTCCTGCCGGTAGTCCATATCCTGATTAAGGAGATCCTCAAGGGGAGCGATGACCCGGTAGTTGATGGGGCGGCCGAGCGCACGGTAACTGACAAACCTCTGCGTTGTCTCACACTCGTAGTTCTTTTCCCGGATACTCTTCTCCACCAAGTTCAGATCGACGCAGTCGAGGATCTCCGCCTTGTAGCGCGTTCCGAGGATTTCCCCGATCATTGCCGACGCCTGCCGGTAACGCTCGCACTGGGTAAAACCTTCTGCGCAGGTCGAGTCGCACCTGAGGTAGAGGACAAAATCGATGTCGGAACTCTTCTCGGAAAGACCGACATTCACCGAACCGACAACATCCATGGCGATATCATCCCCGATCTTGTCCTCCATGAGGATCGCCACCTGTTCGAGCATGTCCAGCCGCTCATCGGTCTCCTGGTTCTGGAACATCTGGTAGAACTGCTTGAGTTCGTTGTAGAGCTGGATCTCTGGGATATGTGAATATTTAATGATCTTCGTGTCGTAATTTTTCCGCTGCAGAAAGGCGCCATAGCGCTCAGGATCGTTGATCTTCTCCACCCACTTGCCACCCTTCAGGAAGTGATCGGCAATATCGTAGGTCCGCTCGGCGACGAGTTTCTTCAGGGTCACCTTGACGACCCGGTTTGCCTCGATCTCGATAGCATAGAAGAACCCGCCTTCGTAAACTTCTGCGGTGATATCGGTTACCTCGCCGAAGTTGGAAGGGTTGAGAAATACGGTGTTTTCCACAACCTCAAAGCCGCACGCCGCATGGATGTGGCCGGAAAGCGACAGGATGACGGGATTGTTTTCACAGAAGGAGCGCAGCGTCGGCGAGCCCGAAGGGCCGGCCGAGGAGACGCCGTCGTGAATGCCGTAAGGGGGCTGGTGGGTCACGATGATGTCGGGCTTTACCGCCTTGAAAAAGGTGTACATCTCGTTGTGCTTTTCATCCACTCCGATTCCCGCCTGGTACTTGACGATATAGCGCTCGGGGATCCCGGCTGTCCAGACGTCCGCCCCGCCATAGCCCGCGATCCGAAGCGGGTCGAGCTGGCGCCAGTGGAGGTGAAGGTCCCGGTCATGGAGGGAGGTGTACTTGAGGTCCATGTCGTAGTTCCCGGGAAGGCAGAAGACGCGGGAGTTCTGCTTTACGGAGATGATGCTTTCCAGGACCTTGTATTTCTGCTGCATGACCCGCCGCGCCCGGATCGTGTACTGCTCATAGGCCGACCCTTTCCGCCGGATCTCCTCCGGGAGATCGGGCCCGCCCAGGAGTTCATCGACGAAATCCTCGATGCCCATACCGGTCTTTCCCATTCGCCCGCGCAAACCGTGAAAATAGGTCTGGAGTTCATGGTAGCGGATGGCCATTCCCATGTTGTAGAAAGGGATGTCGATCAGATCGCCGGAGATGATGTAAGCGTCTGCTGCCGTTTCGTTCAGGAGGGTCTTGATCTTCTCAAAGGCGCCGTGAATATCGGCCAAATAAATCAGCTTCATGAGGACATGCCTTTGAATGTTTTTTCAATTCGGGTTCAAGTCCGGAGGAAAAGCCATTCTTCACGGCTCGCCGGTTTCACCGCTTGGGAATAATTTCCACCCAGTAATCGTCGGGATCGTGAATGAAATAGATTCCCATCTTTTGGTTTTCATAGCAGATGCAGCCCATCTTTTCATGGTGGGCATGGGCCGCGGCAAAGTCGTCTACGATCAGCGCCAGGTGAAACTCATTGTCCCCGAGGTTGTACGGTTCCCTCCGGTCCCGAAGCCAGGTGAGCTCAAGTTGGTGTCCGGTCTCGCCGTCGCTGAGGAAAACGAGGATGAAGCTCCCATCGGCGGCCTCCTTTCTCCGGACCTCGGTCAGCTGGAGGGCCTCCCTGTAAAAACGGACGCTCTTCTCCAGATCAAGGACATTGAAATTGTTGTGTGCAAAGCGGAATTTCATCGTAAAACCTCCTTTATTCGATGCTCATGAGCGATTGCCAGCGCTCCCATTCCGTCCCCCGGGGAAGGCCCAGCCTCGCCAGAAGGGTGACGATGCTCTGTTCGTTGAAACGGAAATAGGGGTTGATCTTTTTCTCATCGGCCAGTGTGGAAAAGACATGCTTTGGGTCGTAGCGCTTGAGGAAATCGCCGATCGCCCGGTTTCCCGATTCGAGGTGCCTCGCGAAGGCCATGGAATCACGGACATAATCATGGCCGGCGTAAACCACTGTCCCTTCAGGGAGCTCCATCAGTTTCAGGATGGAGTGGTAGAATCCTTCCAGGTCTCCGGAAAAACAGTTCCCAATCGTTCCGTTGAAGAGGGTGTCTCCTGCAATCAGGGTATTGCCGGTATAAAAACACAGGGAATCCTTTGTGTGACCCGGCGTATGGATGATCTGGATATTCTGACCTTTGAGCTCAATCGCACCGCCCTGAAGGTCCTCTCCGGTCAGGAGACGTGCCCGCGACCCGGTCAGCAGGGCTGTGTTGCCGCTCGTATGATCCTGATGATTATGGGTGTTTGCGACATAAAGCAGGGAGAGAGAATGTTGATCGACGTAAGAGAGGATCGCGTCCGCCGCTCCGCCGTCAACGGCCATGGCGCCGGTTGACCCATAAATGAGATAGCCAAGGTTGTCGGCGCCGTAACGAAACTGCTTTACCTTCAGCATGAAACCTCCAACGATGGGCGAGCGATTACAGGTCGTGTTTCTCCCCTGTGGCCCATGGGCATCTCCCAGGCAAAACGCTACGCTTCAAGATCCGATCCCATGATGCGCTCACTATATCGATTAGAAAATAATATTCAAGTTTTTTAATGGGAGGATGAAGGAGGTTGTAAAATACGGTTCAATATGATAGGAACCTCGACCGCGTCCCATGGATCGGTAAAGGGCCGCAAGGCAAAATGACCCAGCCATTTCCGTTGGTCTTATGGGAAGGAGGCGGGCGGTTCGCCGAGATAAGGATCATATGGACATAGATAAAAACAAGTGCGTCGGCTGCGGCAACTGCCATATCATCTGCACGATGGGAGTGATCTCCCTCGATGAGGATGGCAAATCCGTCGTGAACCAGGATGAATGCGTGGAATGCTCGACCTGTTACCGGGTGCTCAGGAACGAGAATTACCCCTCCTGGTTCGTCCGCGCCATCCGGAAGGCGCTCACTGTCTTCAATCTGGGATATCTGGCCGACGTCGATATCTGCCCGACCGGGGCGCTCACGCCCCCCGAGCTTGTCTGGCCGAGGGTCCTTCGTGCCCAGTTCAGTAATCCCACTGTCGTTCATCCGGGAACCGGCGTCCCCGGCCGCGGGACCGACGAGATCAAGAGCAACGACGTCACCGGGCGGCTCCGGAAGGGCGAGGCGGGCCTCGTTGTCGAGATCGGCCGCCCCGAACTGGGCGCCTTTTTCCGGGATATCGAGAAGGTGGCGATGGCGCTCGCCCCGCTCGAACCGGTATTCGAGCCGGAGAACCCCGTCACCCATCTGATTGCCGACAGGAAGACGGGGCGGATGAAGGAGGAGGTCCTGGACGAAAAGGTCCTCTCCGCCATTATCGAACTCAAGACGGACATGGAGAAGATCCCCGCGTTTCTGGCCGCTCTGGAGAAGGTTCAGCATGAGATCGATACGGTGATCAGCGTCGGCGTCGCCTCCCGCTGCCTCGACGATGGAGCGATACCCCACGAAGAATGGGTGCGGAAAGCGGGCTATGCGCTGTCGCCGAACGGCAAGACGAATCTCGGCCTGGGCAGGCCGAGATTCAGGGAGGACGAGCCATGACCAACACGCTGCACCGCCAGGGCAACCGGGAAGATTTGAAGCACGACTACCTGATCTTCGTCCATACGGCAAAGGGAAAAAACCGGGAAGGCGCCGCCCCGAAGATCCGTGAATTCATGCGGATCTGCCTGAAATACCACCCCGTGAACATGGGCGATGTCAAGCAGGGGAGCATGCATCAGGACGACGTCGCGCTCGACCGGCTCATCGCCGGCATGGAGGATAATACGGTGGGCGCCGCCGCCTTCACCGATCTTGAGACCCTCCAGAAGGTGGTGGAGGAACTGATCAAGGCGGACCTCGGCATCTGCATCAACATCAGCGGCCTGCTGGACGAGGTCAAGGAATGCTGCCGGAGGGCGGGGATCACCCGTCACAGCGCCGAGCACTCACTCGGCATCTGGGGGGCAAAGGACCGCCTGCCGGAACGGGAGGTCATGGAATTCAACACGATGTGCGGCCACGGGATGGTCTCCTTCAACCTCATCCGGAAGATGATCGAACAGGTGCGGCTCCGGCGGATGACGCCGACGCAGGCGGCCCGGATGATGGCAAAATGCTGCGAGTGCGGCGCCTTCAACCCCTCCCGGGCGGAGACGCTCCTCACGCGGATGCGCGATAGCGGCTTCCTCAACTCTAAGAGATAACTCCCCCTCTCCAGTAATTATTTGTTTCTTTGGTTAAGATTGTATCAATAAACATAAATCGAAAAAA
>PNOO01000037.1 GCA_013824905.1 Syntrophus sp. (in: bacteria)
GTGTTAGTCATTTCTCTTGACACACAATCGCCATTTTCATATATGTCAAATGCTGTAAAGGGAGTTTTTAAAAAAATTGGCTTCCAACGGAAAAAGGGCGGTAGCGATTTTTCTGCGGTCAAATGATGGAAACAAACAAGCAAGAACAGGACACGTATAATCTCCTTGTTGTCGATGACGAGGACGTCATCAGGAAGGGGATGCGGCGCATTCTCGAAGCTGAAAGCTATCAGGTCACTACCTCGGCCGGTGGACGAACTGCTATCGAAAAGATTCAGGAACAGGATTTCGATGTGGTGATTACGGATCTGAAGATGCCGGGTATGGACGGGATCGAGGTGCTCAAAACCATAAAAATACTGCAACCGGAGGTGCCGGTCATTATCATTACCGGTTACTCAACCGTCGATACCGCAGTGGACGCCATGAAAAACGGCGCCTTTGATTATATAGCGAAACCTTTTACTTCCAGTCTGATCATCGACAAGGTGCAAAAGGCCATAGCCCATAAAACATTGGTGACGGAGAACCTTTCTGTAAGCAAGGAATTCGGGGCCGGCCATGGCTTTGATGACTTTATCGGTGAAAGCGCCGAGATGCGGAAGGTTTTCCGCCGAATAATGCAGGTGGCCCCTACCGACAGTACGGTTCTGATCACAGGTGAGAGCGGGACGGGCAAGGAGATGGTGGCGCGCGCCATTCACAAGAACAGCACCCGACATGAACATCCTTTCGTTGCCGTGGACTGCACCTCGCTTCCCGAAACACTACTGGAAAGCGAGCTTTTCGGCCATGTAAAAGGCTCTTTCACCGGCGCCATTCATAGCAAAATGGGGCTTTTTAAAGTGGCCGATGGAGGCACCCTTTTTCTGGACGAGATCTCCAACATCAGCCTTGCCACCCAGGCTAAACTGCTCAGGGTGTTACAGGAACGAGTACTGACCCCCATCGGCGATACCCGGCCCGTCCCGATAGATATCCGTCTGGTGGTGGCCACGAACAACAACCTGCGGGCCATGGTGGACAAGGGTTCCTTCCGGGAAGATCTGTTTTTCCGAATTAACGTGATTCCGGTTAATCTTCCTCCATTGCGGGAGCGGAAAGGAGATCTGCCGCTGTTAATTCGTCATTTTCTGAGAAAATTTTCCGAGGAGATCGGCAAGGAAGTAAAGGGGCTTGCGCATGATGCGATGGAGGTACTGGAAGAATATCCCTTTCCAGGCAATGTTCGGGAATTGGAAAATATCATTGAAAGAGCCGTCGTTCTTTGCGAGGGCGACGTCATACAGAAGGCCAACCTGGAATTACGGTCCGCGGAAGAGGAAAGAGTTCTGGATCAACACATCGTTCCGTTAAACCTGGAAGAATTGAAGGAAACAAAGAAACACGTACGGGAACGAGCGGTTGAGCCGATTGAAAAGGCGTTTGTTATCAACGCCCTTAAAAGAAACAATTGGAATGTCTCGAAGGCTGCGGAAGACACAGGCATGCTTCGTCCGAATTTCCATGCTCTTCTGAAAAAATTGGGCATCTCCGTGCGGGATGAACAGAATAATCAATAGAAAAACATTGGTGTTGATATTGGAAGGAGATCATAATATTCAGTAATATCAGGTTTTTATAAACCACTTCGAACCAAAGCGAAGTGACACTTGCGCGTCGGCCACACATGTGGTGAATCTACCCACTCTTTCACAGGTGCAAACAATGGCAAACAAGGTCTTGATCATTGACGACGATGACGATCTCGTTATGACGATGCGTCTGCCGCTGGAAGCGCACGGCTACCAAGTCTTTCGCGCAGCCAACCGCCAGGAAGGTCTGCAAAAAGTCAAAGAAGTCAAACCCGACATCATCCTTCTGGACGTCATGATGGATTCGATGACGGCCGGCTTTGAAGTAAGCCGGACGATCCGCAGCCCGGATCCTACTTCCGAGTATGCGGCATACAGGGAAATCCCGATCGTGATGATCACGGCTATTCACGCGACCGCATCGCTACGCTTTGCGCCGGACAAGGCTCAATTGCCCATAGACGCCTTCGTCGAAAAGCCAATCGAACCGGAAGCGCTGCTATCCATAGTTCGCGACCATATCGGTAAACATAGACCTTAACGGAGTTGTTACAATATTCACTGGTCTAAAGACCGGACTGTTTTGCATGTCTCGCAACAAGCAAGCGTCCTTACTATCAAGGACGGACTGTTGAAAAGAGCATATGGCACAAGCAGACCCTCACCACGCCGATCCGCGTTCAGGTATAGGCCTGGTTGAAGAAGCGTTGATTGCCAACGAAGCGTGGCTGATCAGTCTCCGCTGGTGGGCGGGGCTCGGTGTGTTGGCCGCCACATGGTTCACCACGTCGTTCCTCAATCTTTCGCTCAGCGCCTTTGCCTTTTACGCCATCGGCCTGGCGATGCTGGTCTATAATCTATTTCTGTTTGCCATCCTCAAACTGCGACTCCTGGTTTCGCCGCGTTCCGTCAAACCGTTCAAATCGCTCGCCCTCGCTCAGATCAGCCTCGACTGGTTTGCTATGATTCTTCTTATTCACTATTCCGGCGGCGTGGAAAGCCCGGCAATCCTCTTTTTTTTCTTTCACGTTATTATTGCCTCGATACTGCACTCGCCTCGCCAGACGTACATCTACTCCGCGGTGGCAATATTGCTCGTCGGCGGAATGACGGGCCTGGAGTATGCAGGGCTCCTGCAGCATCACAGTGTAATGGGCTTTGCGGACGCGCCGATGTATAAAAATACGCTGTATGTCTCAGGTGTTATGGCGTTTTTTATCAGCGGCATCTTTATTGCGGCTTTCATTGCCTCCACTCTCAACCACCGCTTGCGACAGGGTCAGACCGAGATCGTTAAATTGACCGACCGACTGCAGCGGGCATACAGCCGCCTGCAAACACTGTACGACGGCATGCAGGCGCTGAACTCGACCCTGAACCTGCAGGAGGTGCTGGATCGCCTCTCGCGCGACACAGCGGAGGTCATGGGCGTGCGCGGCTGCTCGATCCGCCTGCTCGATAAAACCGGCGAGCGACTGATTGATGCCGCGGCCTATGGCCTGAGCGACAGCTACATTCGAAAGGGTGATTTGGTTTTGTCATATAATCCGTTGGCACGTGAAGTCCTGGCAGGCAAAGCCATCACGGTTAGCGATGTGGCTCTCGATGATCGATTGCAATATGGGACGCAAGCCCTTGAAGAGGGCATCCGTTCCATCCTCTCAACCCGGTTGCAGGGCAGACGTGAGGTTCTCGGCATGATTCGCGTATACAGCACCGAGAGTGGTCACTTTACGGAAGGCGACGTCAGCTTCCTCAATGCGATCGCCAATCAGGGCAGTCTGGCAATCGAAAATGCTATGGCCTTCAAGGCGCTCGAGGAGATGGACGAAATCAAATCCAAGTTCATGCTGATGATCACGCACGAGCTTCGCTCACCTATTTGCGTAGTGCGCAGCCTGTTGTGTACGATCACGAGCGGCTACGCCGGCGCGCCGACCGAACAGCAGGCGGATATTATAAAACGGGCGTTGCAGCGTGTCGACTTTTTACAAACCCTGATTGACGACTTGCTCGATCTGGCCTCCGGCAAGAGCGAACCCATAGACGCCGGCACATGGGTGGATTTACCGCTGGCAGAAGCTGTCGGACGGGTCATCACGCGATTCGAAATGCCGGCTAAAGAAAAACGGATCGAACTTAAATGGCAATGCGAGCCAAGCGATTCACCGCTCATCGTATCCGCCACAAACGAGGAGATCGATCGAATCCTCAACAACATTGTCTCCAATGCAATTAAGTACACTCCCAATTGCGGGACTGTAACCGTAACGCTGGAGTGTATTGAAGGGTGTGCGCATCTCAAAGTCATTGACACGGGGATCGGTATCCCCGACGAAGCCCAGGCACGTCTGTTCGAAGAATTTTACCGCGCGCCGAACGCCAAGGCGCAAGTCAAGGAGGGCACAGGATTGGGTCTGGCGATTACCAAAACCCTGGTGAACCGCTTTGGCGGGCGCATCAGTGTCAAAAGCAAATTGGGCGAGGGAACAGAGGTTATCGTGATTTTTCCCATTGCTGTCAGAGAAGATCCGCCCATCCGCCGCGGAGGGTGAAATCATCATTGTACCCCCGCTTAAAAAAACAGACACCCCTTTCCCTGAGCAGCGACATCCATAGAGACAGTCGCCAGGGTCTCTACGGGCAGGCACCGTTCAGAAGCGGACTCCTGCATGTCGAGGGATTTTAGGTACCGGTGACAGGCTTCACAAACGTAGAGTCGGTACCCTCCCTCCTCACTGGGATAATAGGTCTGGTGATCCCTCTCCAGGCAGAAAGGGCACCCCATCCGGCGAAAACTCCACTCCGCACTGCAGCGCGAGCATAACAGGGTGCGGAAGCTGGGCTCCGCATGCACGACGGCAAAGGACGGCGCTCCTCCGCAGACGGGGCAATGTCCGCGATGCCACGCGTCCTGGGTGATGCGCGGCATCAGGAATTCACAGGCCAGTTGCAGATAAGGGGCCATAACAAGACCGCTGGCCGTTCTGATCACATCCGCCGGTTGGCCCGCGCCGACCAGCGGGACCCTGCTATCAAAGATCTCCCGCGCATGGGCCAGGATCGTCTCCTGTTGCGGCTCGCGATTATCGGGAGGAAGATATCCCGTATCCCGGATCAAAAGCGCCGTAATGTCTCTATACAGATCGATAAACGGGGCGGTCTCTATCCGGAGTTCATCGAAGCTTACCTGAGGGATTCCTGATGCCAAACGGGCGAGATCGATTTCCTTATCCTCCAGGTATTCGAGATGACGATCCTCTTTCAGGCGAGCCTTGAAGGTAAACTGGATCTGAAAAAGTTGCTCATAGAAACAGAACAACGCCTCCAAATGAGGATGCGCGGTCATTGCCTTATGCAAATACACCAGTATGCTTTGATCTTGCGAACTGACTCTCATATGATCTCCTGTCCGAATAAAGGAAAGTAGTGCCTCACGGCAAAAAGGGACCGGGGGAATATAGACCGAATCGTCTTTTTTTAAAAGCTGAAATGTATCTATATTTTTCCAATCTTCTATCCTCGGCCTGTACCACGACGCAGCAATAAAAAATAACGGCTATGTCGGACTATCCATTTGACATCACAGGGCTCTCCTGCTATAGATAATTCACATTCGAATGAGGACTCTTGATAGGGAGCAGGAAATATGCGAGTGCTTGTGGTGGATGATGAGTTGGGTATTCGGGAAGGATGCCGGCGGGCCCTCACGTCTTCAGGGGTGGAGGTGGAGGTAGCCGAAAACGGGCCTGACGGTCTGCACAAACTCCGTCAAGGGGTTTTTGATGTCTTGCTGGTCGATGCCATGATGCCCGGCATGAGTGGACTGGAAATGATGCAGCAGGCGCGTAAATTAGCACCCGACGTCATCGGTATCATCATCACCGGCTATGCGACCATTGAACTGGCTGTTCAGGCCATCCGCGAGGGGGCTCACGACTTTATTGCCAAACCCTTTACCCGTGAACTGTTGCTGCACGTCATCAATCGGGAGATAGATCGGCAAAGACTTCACGGCGAGGCCCAAAGGACAAAAGAACTGGAGGAGAAACTCCTCGGGCTTACGAGGGTTAAAGCCGAGATGGAAAAGATCGGCATGATGCAAAGCCGTTTTATGATGACCATGGTGCACACCCTCCGAGCGCCGGTGGCCGTTCTCCAAAACACCATACAACTCATTTGTAAAGGATATGTCCCTCCCTCGGAACAGGCCGCGTTTCTGCAGCAAGTGGATGAACGAGCCGGGGAATTGCTGGCTATCCTCGATGACCTGCTCCTCCTGTCGCGTCTTAAGGAGAATATAGGGAATCTGAAGGCGGAGAGCGTCTCCCTGTTGGACATGCTCGAAGCCGCCCTCGCTGCTTTTGAAAAAGAGATTAAGGAAAACAGCCTGACGGTGAGCTTGGATCAGTTAGATCGCCCTGTTATTTTGGGAAACAAAGAACACTTCCAGGCCCTTTGGACTCACCTGTTGAGCAATGCCATCCGTTATACCCACCCGGGCGGGCGGATCACCCTCTCCCTTCAGGAAAATCCTCTGGAAAAGAAAATCATCGGGACGGTGACTGATACCGGTATAGGAATCCCCCCCGAGGAGATTCCCCGGATTTTCGAGGAGTTCTATCGGACGAAAGAAGCCAAGTCCCTGCAGGGAACCGGTACAGGCCTCGGATTGTGTATCGTCCAGCAGATTGTCTGTCTTTACTGCGGCGCCCTGGAAATCGATTCCACCCCGGGTCTGGGCAGCTCGTTTCGTTTTACCTTCCCCCAGACATCCCCTTTGACTGGAGCAGTTTGATGCGTCGGTGGTTTGGTATCATTCTTGGGGGCCGATTGCAAAAAGTGCTGATCGCCTCCTTCACCCTGGTGGCCGGCCTCACCATCGGTCTGGATACACTGGTCACATCACGGGTGATCAGTGAATATCTCTCCAAGGCGGAATCGGATCTCGTGGCCCGGGACATCGACCTGGCGAAGGCATTTTATCAGCTTAAACTGGAGGAAATTGCGGCTATCAGCCACCGCTTGTCTCTGGACACATGGATCATCAGGGATCTGTCAGCCGCCGCCCGAGGAGAATCCGACGCCATACGGGTCATCGACCAGCAGATTACCAATAAAATCTCCGTCCTCGCTCTCGGCGGCACCCATTTCATCGCCGTCCTGGATGAGAAAGGGCGTACGGTCACCGGCCGGGTTCTTACCCAAACGGGGAAACTGTCGACCCCGCATTTGCAAGGCGAGTGGAAAGGGCTGCCGATCGTTCAGGAGGTTCTGGAGACAGGCAAGCCGCAGACCGCTACGGAAGTCATATCGAAGGAACTTTTAGCCCAGGTGGGTCTAGATCGGCAGGCATTCATTCCCCTTATCGAGACGCCTCTGGCCGCCCCGGAGCCTTTTGATCCGCGCGAAGGGACAGCCGGTCTCGCCCTGACCGGGGTGTATCCCCTGCGCAATCCGGATCAGCGAATCATCGGTGCGGTATTATCGGTCTATCTGTTCAACAACGATTTTACCTTGGTGGACCGCATCAAGGAGGTGGCAGGGATCGACACGGTGACCATCTTTTTCGGTGACCTGCGTGTGTCCACCAATGTGATGACCGAGCAGGGAAAACGCGCCGTGGGCACCCGGATATCGCAGGCGGTCCGCGATGTCGTTCTCTCCGAGGGTCGCATTTATGTGGGTCGCGCCTATGTGGTAAACGAGTGGTTTATCACGTGTTATTACCCCCTCTCGGACAGCCGGGGTCGCGTGGTGGGCAGCCTCTACGTGGGCGCCCGGGAATCTGCGTTTTTGACCCTGGTTCACGACTTCAATAACCGGGTCGGTCTGATTGCAATCATCTGCATTCTTCTGGCGGGGTTGATCGCAGTGCCGATCGCCCGGTTGTTCATCAAGCCGATCGATACCCTGGTGGATTCCAATCGCCGCCTTTCACAGGGGGATATGAGCGTGCGGGTGAAGGTGTCCGGGAAAGGGGAACTGGCGGCGCTGGGCCGCTCCTTCAACACCATGGTAGAGACGCTCGACAGAATCCAGAAGGAACTGGTCTATAAGGAAAAACTGGCATCTATGGGCCAGCTGGCCGCCGGGGTCGCCCATGAGATCAACAACCCCCTTGGCACGATCATGCTATATGCGGAGACCCTCTACCGAGAAGCCGGGGAAGACGGCGCCAAAGGGGAGGATCTCAGGATGATCATCGATGCGACCCATCGGTGCAAGCGGATCGTCGGTGACTTGTTGAATTTTGCCCGTGAACAGGAAATGCTGACCCAGGAGAGCGACCTGCACGATGTCTTGGAGAAGGCGATCAAAAGCGTAAGCAGTCAGCCAAGTTTCGACCGTGTGAAGATCATCCGGTGTTTTGTTCCGGATCTGCCGCTTATCCAGGCGGACCCTGCTCAATTGGTGCAGGTGTTTGTCAACCTGCTCAACAATGCGGCCGATGCCATGACCGCCGAGGGCGGCACCATCACCATCACCACCCGGCTGTTCAAAGGCCGGGCAGTGGAGATCGCGATAGCGGATACAGGTCGCGGCATCGTGGAGGAGAACCTGGGGAAACTGTTTACCCCCTTCTTTACGACCAAGCCTCTCGGAAAAGGGACAGGACTGGGTTTATCCATCGTCTACGGCATCATCAAAATGCATCGCGGCCAGATTCAAGTATCCAGTGAAACAGGCACGGGAACGACCTTTACCATCACCTTGCCGATGGTTCCACCAAAGATGGAATCATCCCGGACAGAGGCAAAAGCCTTCGATACCGTGATTCAGTAAACGCGCTATGGAAACCAAAGGAATCATCCTCATCATCAGCGGAAATGCCGACCTTCAGGCGGCCTGCCGTCAGGCATTGGACCCGGGGCGCTTTTCCGTTCAGACGACCGATGTCCTGCCGGAGCGGCTATGCACCCCCACCGGAAAGGATATCGACATCATCCTCATGGATGCAGAGATGCTTCCCGATCAGCCTGAAACGAATCTTCATGCCAGTCTGTCGGTGAATGATCCCGAAAAGGTATGCATCCTGCTCAGCGGGCCCTCGACATGGAATCGAGCCCTGCAATTAATAAAGTCGGGCGTTTACGATCTCATTCCCCTGCCGATCATTCCCGAACTCCTATGGCTGCGCATCGACCGTGCCATGGAATGGCGCACGAAGGCATTGGAACTCAGGAGACTTCAGTTTTTCGAGCAGGATGTCTCTCACCTCTGGTCCGTGACCAAAGGAGAGCTGGAGACCTCCGAGCTTTTCGACAAGGATTTCCTGGCGCCGGCCGCTTTCCGGCTTACGGTCGCACATGAATTCCGCGCCCCGCTCACGGCCCTTCAGAGTTTTTTGCTCATTCTCCTGAAAGGGTATGTCCCCCAAGAAAAATGGAAGGAGATGATCCAACATGCCTTGGATCGTTCAGAGGATCTGTTGAACCTCGTCGATAACCTGATGAATCTGGCCACCGCAAGGCATGAAATGTCTATGGAAAACCGGTCCATTGTACAACTGAGGGACGAACTTGAAAACGTCCTGCCTTCCCTCAAAACGGAGGCCGAGGGAAGAGGGCTTTCGCTGACACTGGCCATCCGTGATAATCCCCCGGTGGAGGTCCACCCCAATCATATAAAACACCTGTGGACCAACCTGATATCCAACGCCATCAAATACACCCGGAGTGGAGGCCGGATCCAGGTCACGCTCGACCGGGATGAGACACACGCCATAGGGAGCATTGAGGACACGGGGATCGGGATTTCGCCACACGATCTGCCGTCGATCTTCAACGAATTTTTTCGGACCGTGGAGGCGAAAAAGATGGAGCGCCGGGGAACGGGGCTGGGATTGCCTCTCGTCAGGCGCATCGTGGAAGGATACGGCGGAAAGGTAGAAGTAAAGTCCACCCTCGGCGAGGGGAGCCTCTTTCGCTTCACGCTGCCGTTGGCCGTCACTCCCCCTGGTAAAGACACGAAGGGCCGAAGAGGCGCGCCTTAGTAAAAGACGGGCCTCTTCGACAGAGGTTTTTTATCCGAGGGCCCTTTTGACCTGTTCGAGAAGTTTGTCCGGGTCAATGGGTTTGTGAATCCATTCGGATGCGGGGATATATTCATCGGATGGCAGTTCACTGCGCACCCTGTCCCCGGTGAGCGAGGTGGCCATGATCACCGGGATATCCTTGAGGTCCTTGTCGGCTGCCATCTGGCGACGGGTATCCAGGCCGTCGAGGATATAGGACATCATGATATCCAGAATAACCAGATCGGGCTTTTCCTTCCGCATGACCTTCAGACCCTCTTCCCCGTTGGCCGCCGTCAACACCTCGTGATTCTGAAACTTCAGAATCGTCCGGGTAATCTTGATAAAATCGGGATCGTCATCGACAACAAGGATTTTTGCCATACTTCTTCCTCCTTAAACTAGCCTCAGTGGGAATCATTTCTCTTCTTCGCTTCGTAGAGTTCCATCGCCCGTTTGGGTCCGTAATACCACTTCGCATGATGTTCGGCCGCATAAGTGGCGGAGGTGACGCCGAAGCGCATGCTGACCAGGGCGGCCCACATCAGCGGGTGCGCCACCGCCAGATAGAAGTGCACAATGAACATGCAGAGGGCGGCAATCGTGGTCAAGTCATGGACCACCACCATCCAACGGAACAGCTCCGCCGATACGAGACCCTTGCCGAACCACATGATCAAACCGCTGACGACGAACAGGATCCAGGTAACGATCATGGCCATTCCATTGATCTTTTCCCCGGTATTGAATCGGCCCTGCGGCGGCATCGCATCGTGCTTTCCCCTTACATAATAGCTGAAGGCGTTTTTCAGCCAGCCCAGGTCATCCTTTTCAAAGCTGAACTCTTTTATATGCAGCCACAAGCGCCGCGGTTGCAGGATGCCGTACACTAAGGGTTCCGCAATGAAAAGCACCGCAATCAAACGGTGCACGAGGCGCATCCATTGACCGGCGTCCCCCTGGGCCAGGGGCTTTAAGGTATCCAGATAGAGAACGAGTCCTGTGGCCACCAGCGGGATAAAGCTGGCGGTATGTATCCAGTGCAGGAGACGCTCTACGAAGGTGTACTTCGGGATCCAGCGGATCTGGAAGATATGTCCTGCTTCTTCTCCTTGACCGTTCATTCGACTTCCTCCATTTTAATATTCCGGCGAATAATCAACCAAGCCACAAAGGTCCCCAGCACCGTTCCACCGATGGCGATCTTTCCCAAAGGCTGAATGACGTTTTGCCACATCATGGCCATGGCCGGGTACTGGGGATCCGCCGGGAGTCCGTAGGTTTCCGGTTTTTCGATCAGCACATACAGGCGCCCGAGCCCGCCGACGACCTCTTCCCCGTAGAGATTGACCGCGGCGAATCCGCGGGTCTTGAGCGTTTCCACCCTTTTCTTCCCCGCCGCGATCATCTTGTCACGGTCCCCCCAGAAGAGGGCTTGGGCCGGGCAGGTCTTTACACAGGAGGGGCTCAGACCGTTATCCGTGCGATCCTGGCAGAAGGTGCACTTGGAGGCCTTGGCCTGTCCCGTGATCACACTGGCCACCTCCAGCTTGGGTATGCCGAAGGGACAGAACTGGGAGCAGTATCCGCAGCCGTTGCACAGATCCGGCTCCACCGTCACCCTTCCGTCGGCCTGCTTCTTCAGGGCTTTCGTGGGACAAACGTCGACACAGGCGGCCTCTCCGCAGTGCATGCACCCTTCCTTTAGGAACAGCCACCGAAATCCCTGGCGGCTGTCGTATTCGGTAAATTTAATCCGCGTCCATGTCTGCGGGGTAAGTCTCGGAGGATTCTCATAACTGCCCGTGTTGACGGTCTTTGAATACTCCCACCCCGTAAGTTCGTTCCACTGCTTGCAGGCCACCTGGCATCCGCGGCAGGCCGTGCACTTAGATTCGTCAATCAACATCGCTTTGCGCGCCATAAGATCCCCTTTCTAGGCCTTTTTGATATTCACCAGGAATGCCTTGTATTCCGGAATCATCGTATTGGCATCCCCCACATGGGGCGTCAGATCGTTGGCCACGTCCCCGGTCGCCAGACCTCCCCATCCGAAATGCCATGGCATTCCGACTTGATGGACGGTTTTACCCTCCACATTAAATGGTTTGAAGCGGGCAGTGACCACCGCTACCGCCGTGATTTCCCCCCGGGCGGAGCTGATCCTGACGCGATCGCCGTTTCCAATTCCCCTCTCGGTCGCCAGTTCTTTGCTCATCTCGACAAACATCTCGGGCTGGCATTCGGTCAGCCAGTCCAGCCAGCGCGACATCCCACCGGCCTGCCAGTGCTCGACAACCCGATATGTGGTGGCCACGATCGGGAACTTGTCCGTCTTTCCTACATTGTCCCCGATCGATTTACCCTGATCCGTCTTCCAGATTTTGATTGCCGGATTGTGCAGGCGGGAGGAAAAGGGGTTCTTCGCGACCGGCGTCTCCAGGGGTTCGTAGTGTTCCGGAAGCGGTCCCTCGTTGAGGGAGGCGAAGAGCCCTCCTCTCCCGTCCACACGCATGATAAAAGGATCCTTCCCGCCGGGATCCGAGGGGGCTTTGGTAACGGCGAAATCGGGAACGTCGTAGCCCACCCATTTCTTCTGGGTCTCGTCCCACCAGATCAGTTTTTTGTCCTCGCTCCAGGGCTTGCCGTTGGGATCGGCGGAACAGCGATTGTAAATGATGCGCCGGTTGGCCGGCCAGGCGAATGCCCAGAAGGGGTACATCCCCAATCCGCCGGGGTCTTTTTGCCCTCGGCGCTTGGTCGCGGGCATCATCTTTCCCGTCCCGTCATCGGCCGGCGCAAAATATCCCCCATAGATCCAGCAGCCGCACGCCGTGGTGCCGTCGGCCTGCAACAGTGCAAACGACTTGAGGGTATCGCCCTTGCTGGCGAGAATGTTGCCTTGGGGGTCTTTGATGGCGGCAGTCGCATACCCATTGAGCTCCTGTGCCACCTTCTCCACGCTCAACTCCTTGCCATAATCCCAATTGAGATGAACGATCGGATCGGCGAAGGGTCCGGGGGCAGCGGCATAAAGCGCCTTCAATTTGAGGTAGATCAGATTGAGGATCTGATGATCCGGCAGCGCCATTCCGGGGGCGTCGGCCACCTTGGAGCGCCACTGAATCAGGCGGCCGCTGGTGACGATGCTTCCCTCCTTCTCCATGGCGTCCGCCGCGGGCAGGATAAAGACCTCCGTCTTGACATCGGCGGGTTTGACGCCCGGGGCGCGCCAGAACGAACAGGTTTCGGTGTCGAAGAGCTCCTGAACGACCATCCATTTGAGTTTCTTCAAGGCCTCCCGCTCCATCCGGGAATTGGGTCCGCTGACCGCCGGGTTCTGTCCCATGAGCCATAGGCCCTGAATCTTCCCGGCGTACATATCCTCAAACAGGCTCATCCAGTAATGGTTTGCCGGACTTTCCACCTTGGGCAGGTAGTCATAGGCGAATTGATTTTCCGCGGTGGCATGATCCCCCCACCAGGCTTTCAGAAGACTGACCATGAATTTGGGCTTGTTGGACCAGTAGCCCGTCTTGGGGGTTTCCTTCTCATTGTAAGCAGCCAGGGTGGGATGATCGCCTGCCCTCGGGATGCCTATGTATCCGGGAACCAGATGCGCCAGGATGCCCTGGTCCGTCGACCCCTGGACATTGGACTCGCCCCGCAGCGCATTCACCCCGCCCCCCGGCACCCCCATATTGCCCAAAAGCAGTTGGATCATGGCCATACAGCGCACATTCTGAGATCCGACCGTATGCTGCGTCTGCCCCATGGCATAGAGAATGGTCCCGGACTTGTTCCTGGCCCCCGTGGAGGCGAACAGTTTATAGGCCGCCTCCAGCTTGTCCGGCGGACAGCCGGTGATGCCGGAGACTGTTTTGAGGGTATACCGGGCGTAGTGACGTTTCATGACCTGGAACACGCACAGCGGATTTTTCAGGGTCTCGTCCCGGAGAGGATTTCCCTTGTCATCCAACTGGTACTTCCAGGTGCTCTGGTCATATTTGCCGAAGCCGTCGCCGTCATCATCCACGAACCCTGAAAACAGACCATCCAGATCCGCGGGGCCTTTGAAACCTGGGTCGATCACATTGGCCGCATTGGTATAATGGAGCACGTACTCCTTCTGGATCAATTGCTTGTCGATCAGGTATTTGATCATCCCGCCGAAGAAGGGGATATCGGTGCCGCTGCGGATCGCGACGTAAAGATCCGCCTGCGAGGCCGTCCTTGTGAAACGGGGGTCCACGACGATGAGCTTGGCCCCTCGGTCATCTTTCGCCTTATTGATCCAGGTCATCGATGCCGGGTGATTTTCGGCGCAATTGGAGCCGTCGACCAGGATCACATCGGCATTTTTCAGATCCACCCAGGTATTGGTCATTGCACCCCGACCCAAACTTGCGGCCAGACCGGCCACAGTGGCGGAGTGTCAGACCCGGGCCTGATGTTCAAGATAGACCACACCCAGGGCGCGGCTTAACTTGGCAGCCAGATAACATTCCTCATTGTTGTTGGCGGCGCCGCCCATAAAAGCGAGGCCGGGATTGCGGTTAACCGTCACGCCCTTGTCGTTTGTCTTCTGGAAGGTGGCGTCCCGGGTCGTTTTGATCCGCTTGGCCACTTCGGCGATCGTCCACTCCCAGTCCTTTTCCTCAAACTTGTCGCTGCCCGGCGCCCGGTACAGAGGCTTTTTCAAGCGCAACGGGCTCTGGGAAAGCTGCCGGACGGCGACAGATTTCGGATCGAGCGCCCCGCGGTTGATGGGATTGTCGGGGTCCCCCTCCGAATTGATGATGTGCCCGTCGGGGCCCGTGGCAATGAGCAATCCGCAGCCGCAGGAACAATAAGGACAGATGGTGGCGGCCTCCTTGATCGGTTTATGCAATGGGAAAGCCTTTACTTTTCCCGAAGATGCGGCCATACCGGAAGGCAAAAGAATTGATCCTGCGGTAAGCCCAGAATACTGCAAGAATTTCCGCCGAGTGATTCCCATACGCTCCAAACCCTCCTTACAAGAATTGATTGATAATGAATAAGCTAATACACCATCAAAGATACACTAAATTTTGTTCTTTGACAACTTGAAAAACAAAGTTTACGGATTAAAGTAACCAGGTTCTCACTCCGGTTAGGTCAAGTGGTCGACC
>PNOO01000038.1 GCA_013824905.1 Syntrophus sp. (in: bacteria)
GGATTCTCGAAGAGCGTCAGTTTCCCGTAGGAAAGCTGACCCTTCTGGCATCGGAAAGATCAGTGGGGAAGGAGCTCTCTTTCAAGGGACAACCCCTACCGGTCGGTGTGTTGACTGAGAACTCCTTCGAGGATGTGGAAATTGGTCTTTTTTCCCCGGGAGGGAGCGTCAGCGAAAAATATGCTCCCTTTGCCGCCCGTGCTGGGTGCGTGGTGATCGACAACACGAGCGTTTTCCGTATGGTGCCGGAAATCCCTCTGGTCGTTCCGGAGGTCAATCCGGAAGCCATTGCCTTTTACAAAAACCGGGGAATCATCGCCAATCCGAACTGTTCCACCATCCAGATGGTGGTGGCCCTGAAGCCGATTCATGATGCAGTGCGGATCAAGCGGATTGTTGTGTCCACCTATCAGGCCGTCTCTGGAACGGGGAAAAAGGCCATCGAAGAGCTTTCCCTTCAAACCCGCGCCCTTCTGAACTGCCAGGAACCCGTCATCAAGGTCTACCCTCATCAGATCGCCTTTAACTGCCTTCCCCAGATCGATGTCTTTCTGGACAATGGTTACACGAAGGAAGAGATGAAGATGGTCAATGAGACAAAGAAGATCATGAACGATCCCGAAATTTCAGTGACGGCGACGACAGTGCGCGTACCTGTTTTCTACGGTCATTCCGAGGCCATCAATATTGAAACGGAAAAGAAGATTACCGCCGAAGAGGTCCGGAAGCTCCTGGCCGTTGCGCCGGGGATCAGGGTCGTCGACAACCCGAGTTTTAAACTCTATCCATTGGCTATTGACGCGGCCGGCGGGGATGACACGCTGGTCGGCAGGATTCGGGAAGATGAATCTATCCCTAACGGTATCAATATGTGGGTGGTGGCGGACAATATCCGGAAAGGCGCAGCACTGAACGCCGTTCAGATTGCTGAGATCCTGATCCAGAAATATCTATGAGAATCATCGGGGGGGAGGCCAGGGGGAGGTCGATCCGCCTTCCCGTAGGATGCCGCATCAGGCCTACCGCCGATCGGGTAAAGGAATCTCTTTTTAACATCCTCAACCCTGTCGAGGGAACGTATTTCCTCGATATTTACGCCGGATGTGGGAATGTCGGACTGGAAGCCCTGAGCAGAGGGGCGCGCGGTTCGGTGTTCGTGGAAAGAGATCTCCGCCTTGTAGAAGCTATCAGGGAAAACCTCCGCTTGCTTGGATTCGAAGGACGGGGGGAGGTGATCGCCGCAGGTGCGGAACAGGGAATAAGGCGTCTGGGAAAAAGGGGAGAGAGATTTGATATCCTCTTCGCCGACCCTCCCTATGACGAAGATTTTCTGCCGGAAATCCTGATGTGTCTTGAGGGAGCGGGACTCATGGCTGAAAACGGTATTGTTGTGTTGCAGCATTCGATACGGGAAGATCCGAAGAAATCTCTAACTCAGACACTGGTGATGACAGATCAAAGACGGTACGGCGATACGCTGTTGTCTTTTCTAAAAAAACCGATAGAGGAACCTAGTCTATGAAGAAAATAGCAGTGTATCCCGGGTCGTTCGATCCGATTACCAATGGGCATGTGGACATCATCAAACGAGGCCTCAGAATGTTTGATGAACTTATTATTCTGATCGCTTATAATCCGAACAAAAAGACACTCTTTTCGGTGAATGAGCGTCTGGCGATGATCCGGGAGGTGATCAAGGACTGCAATAATGTACGGGTAGACAGTTTTGACGGACTCCTCGTGGATTTTGTGAAGGGTGCGGGGGCAAATGTGATTCTCCGGGGACTGCGCGCCCTTTCCGATTTCGAATATGAATTTCAGCTGGCCCTTATCAACCGGAGACTGAATCGGGAAATAGAAACCGTCTTTCTCATGACCGGCTACAAATGGTTTTACACCAGTTCGACAATCATCAATGAGGCGGCCAGCCTTGGCGGTTCCGTCAAGGGGCTTGTGCCGGACATTGTGAATCAGAAACTACTGGAAAAATATGCCTGCAAGTAAGGAGGGACTATGAAAATATCGGCACGGATATCACTCATCAAACCATCGCCGACGCTCACCATTCAGGCCAAGGCCAATGCCCTGAAGGCGGCAGGAAGGGACATCATCGGTTTTGGCGCCGGAGAACCCGATTTCGACACGCCCCATAACATCAAAATGGCAGCAGTTCGGGCCATCGAAGCGGGATTTACCAAATACACCCCTGTAGGCGGCATTGATGAGTTGAAGGATGCGGTGATTGCCAAACTCCAAAGAGACAATCGGCTCGCCTACAAGCGGTCGGAGGTGGTCATCTCCTGCGGGGCGAAGCACTCACTCTTCAATATCGCCCAGGTCTTGTTCGAGGAAGGGGATGAGGTCCTGATCCCTTCTCCCTACTGGGTCTCCTATACTGATATCGTCTATTTGACGGGCGCGCAGCCGGTGGTGATCAAGACGAACGCCGCTGACGATTTCAAACTTCAGCCTTCGCAGCTGGAGGCGGCCATCACGCCGCGAACCCGGGCGATCATCATCAGCTACCCCTCGAATCCCGCTGGCGTCTCTTACTCCTTGAAGGAGCTGGAGGCCTTGGCCGAGGTGATCGTCCGGAAGGGGATTATAGTCATCTCGGACGACATCTATGAAAAAATCATCTATGACGATCGGCCGTTTCATACATTGGCCTCGCTTGGGGACGAGCTGAAGCGCCTCTCCATTGTGGTCAACGGGGTATCCAAGACCTACTCGATGACTGGGTGGAGGATCGGTTATTGTGCTGGCGCCGAAGAGATCATCGCCGCTATAACGAAGTATCAGAGCCAGAATACGTCAAATCCAACGTCCATTGCCCAAAAAGCGGCAGTAGAGGCCCTGAACGGCCCTCAGGAGAGTGTGGAGATGATGCGGAGGGAATTCCAGAAGAGACGGGATGTCATTACTGAAAGACTCAATATCATTCCCGGCGTAACCTGCCTGAAGCCCCAGGGGGCCTTTTATGTCTTTCCCAATGTGGCCGCGTACTACGGCCGATCGTTTGGGGGGAAAACCATTACAAATTCGGCAGAGATGGCGACTTACCTCCTGGATGAATCCAATGTAGCCCTCGTTCCTGGTGCGGATTTTGGTCATGACGATCACATCCGCATCTCCTATGCCACTTCGATGGGACAGATTGAAAAAGGGATCGAGAGGATCCGCGAGGCGCTTTTGAGATTGCGCTGAGTCTGAATCGGCCTTGAGTGCCTGGGAAAGATTATACATACTTCTGGAGACGAGGAATATGGGTGGACTGTTTGGTGTCGTATCCGACAAGAATTGTACAAAGGCTCTTTTTTACGGAACAGATTATCATTCTCATCTTGGAACGGAAAATGCGGGGATGGCTCTCGTCGGTGCCGGCGGCTTCTGCAACACGATCCACAGTATCAGTCAGGCCCAATTCAAGTCCCGTTTTGCCGATGAATACAAGGAAATGCGGGGGAAGATGGGGATCGGCGCGATCGACGACGAATCCCCCCAACCACTGATCATCCGTTCAAAATTCGGTACTTACGCCCTGGCTGCGACCGGGCTTATCACCAACAAAGATGACCTTGTGGGTAAACTTCTCCAGGAGGGCGCTTCCTTCAGCGAAATGGCGGACGGGGGTGTGAACAGTGTAGAGCTCGTCGCCAAACTGATAAACCGGGGTGAGAACATCGTGGATGGCATTGTCCGGATGCAGCAGGCCATCGAAGGATCGATCTGTCTGCTCTTGATGACGAAGGAGGGGATCTATGCGGCAAGGGACAGATATGGTCGCTTTCCACTGGTTATCGGACGAGAGATTAGGCCTGATGGTTCCCCGCCGGGCCACGCAGCGGCTACCGAATCGAGTTCTTTCCTCAATCTGGGATATGAGAAGGTCCTTTCACTTGGGTCCGGGGAGATCGTCCATCTCGACGGAAAGGGGATCCGGAAAGAGCAACCGGTGGGCAAAGAGAAACATGTCTGTGCTTTTCTGTGGATCTATACGGGATATCCGGCGTCGGTTTATGAGGAGATAAACGTTGAAAACGCCCGGGAGAGGTGCGGACGGGCGATGGCCAGAGGGGATAACGTAGAGGCGGACCTCGTGACGGGCGTTCCGGATTCGGGCGTCGGCCATGCCATAGGATACGCCATGGAGTCAGGACTTCCCTTCCGCAGACCCTTGGTCAAGTACACACCCGGTTACGGGAGAAGCTACACGCCCCCTTCGCAGGATATCAGGGACCTGGTAGCAACCATGAAGCTCAGCGCCATACGGGATGTGATCCAAGGCAGCCGGATGGTAGTCTGTGAAGACTCAATCGTCAGGGGGACGCAGCTCAAGAATTATACGATCCGGAAACTTTGGGATAATGGAGCGAAGGAGATTCATATCCGGCCGGCCTGTCCGCCGCTGATGTTCCCGTGTATATACGCGTCATCGACAAGATCCGTCTCCGAACTGGCCGCCCACCGGGCGATGCGGGATATCGAAGGAGAGAACGCGGAATGCTTGGATGACTATCTCGACCACCATTCGGTTCGATACCGGAACATGGTCGAATGGATCCGGAGGGATCTGGATGTCACCTCGCTCGAGTATCTGCATATCGAGGAAATGATTGCCGCCATCGGCCTGCCGGAGGAACAGTTGTGTCTCTACTGCTGGCGTGGCAGGTAGGTGCTGCAGCAAGGATCATCAGTGATAGGTCATGGGTCACGGATCATTGGGGCTCTCTTATATTTTAAACAAAGGTATTTTCCCGGTTTCTTCATGCCGAACGTATCTGAGAGAGTGTTCATTTCTCCTGCTGCCGATGATTTCCAAACCGATGACACAAGCTCGGAGGTTCATGATTGAGTCCGGTAAGTCGTCGAAAAAAAACAAAACCGGTTTTTCTTGGAGGGGTTCAGATCGGCGGCGAGGCGCCAGTTGTTGTTCAGTCCATGACATCCTCCGATACGCGTGACGTCAGCGCCACGGTTGGACAGATCCGGGAGTTGGAGGATGTAGGCTGTGAAATCGTCCGTGTGGCGGTTCCTGATGAAGCGGCCGCCGCCGCCATCCATGATATTAAAGACCAGATTCATATCCCTCTAATCGCTGATATCCATTTCAACCATCAATTGGCACTTTTGGCGATGCGTCATGGAGCGGACGGCGTCCGGATCAATCCCGGTAATATCCCCCCCGACGGTATCAGAAAAATCGTTCGGCTAGCCGGGGAAAACAGCAAAGTGATCCGGATCGGGATCAATGCCGGCTCCCTCGAGAAGGAGATAGCCGGCCGTTATGGGGGCCCAACCGCAGGAGCCCTTGTAGAGAGCGCTCTGAGGAATATCCGTCTGCTGGAGGACATGGGCTTTGACGCCATAAAGCTTTCCCTGAAATCATCCGATGTGGCAACCACAATCGACGCTTACCGGCTCATATCAGAGCAGACGGATTACCCGCTGCATCTAGGTGTTACGGAGGCGGGAACGCTCGTCCAGGCAGCGATCAAATCCTCCATCGGCATCGGAATCCTCCTGTATGAAGGCATCGGAGACACGATACGCGTTTCCGTAACCGGCCGGCCTGACCAGGAAATCGGTGTGGCTTACGGGATACTGCGGGCGTTGAACATCCGGAATATCGGTCCGGATATCATCTCCTGCCCGACCTGCGGACGTTGCGAAATCGATCTTGCGGGTCTGGTAGGAAAGGTGGAAGAGGAATTGAAGGGGATGAAAACCCCACTGAAGATTGCCCTCATGGGTTGTGTTGTGAACGGTCCCGGAGAGGCAGCCGAAGCAGACATCGGGATCGCGGGAGGGCGGGGGGTGGGGATGCTTTTCAAAAAGGGAAAGATCGTCAATAAAATCCGTGAGGAGGAATTCGTCCCGGTGCTCATGAAAGAAATAAGAAAGATGGTGAATGATCGATGACATTGTCTGTGACCAATAACCAAGGAGGATGACCTCGTAAAAAGTCACCAAAATAGAACGGCTTCGTAAAAAGGCCGCAGGCAAGGCGCGCGAATCCTGAGGAGTGAAGCCTACTTTGGTGTACGCCGCAACGACGAAGGATAAAGCTTTAGCGCAGCATCCGGACTTTTTACGAAGCCGTCAAGGAGGATTCATGCGTTATTCGGAAATGTTCCTGCCCACCGGAAGAGAGGTCCCTTCCGATGCGGAACTGATAAGCCACCAGCTCATGATCCGAGCGGGGATGATAAGAAAACTGACCGGGGGGATCTATTCCTATCTGCCCTTCGGCTACCGGGCGATCCGCAAGGTCGAACAGATCGTCCGGGAGGAGATGGACCGTGCAGGGGCCCAAGAGGTATTTTTGCCTATGGTGCAGCCGGCGGAACTTTGGCAGGAGTCGGGCCGCTGGGTGCATTACGGCAAGGAACTCCTCCGTTTTCATGATCGTCACGAACGGGAGTATTGTCTCGGACCAACCCACGAGGAGGTGATTACCGATCTGGTGCGTCATGAGATCAAAACTTACCGGCAGCTTCCGAGAAATCTTTACCAGATCCAGACGAAGTTCCGCGATGAGATCCGTCCCCGTTTCGGAGTGATGCGTTGTCGGGAGTTCGGTATGAAAGACGCCTACAGTTTCGATGCGGACGAGACGGGCGCCGAAATCAGCTACCGGAAGATGTTCGAGGCCTACAAAAGGATCTTCACACGTTGCGGTCTCCAATTTCGTCCCGTGGATGCGGATTCGGGAAGCATCGGTGGGAGCTATTCACATGAATTCATGGTGATGGCCGACTCGGGGGAGGATGCGATCGCCTTCTGCAGCATCTGTCAGTATGCGGCGAACTTGGAGAAGGCCGAAGTCGTAAAACCTGCAAAGACGGAGGTGACGGCATCCCCGTACCCCGTCGAGGAAATCCACACACCGGGAGTGAAAACGATCGAGGAGGTCTGTGCTTTTCTCCGCGTGAAACCCGAAGAAGTCGTCAAGACGCTGGTCTTCGCTGCGGATGGTTTCCCTGTGGCCATTCTGATCCGAGGCGATCAGGAAGTAAACGAGATCAAAGTGAAAAACTATCTCGGATGTGACGCACTTGAACTGGCCCCGGATGACCTGATCCTTGATGCGACCGGTTCCCCCCGGGGTTTTGCCGGCGCCATCGGCATCAAGGCCAGGATCATTGCTGATAATTCGCTTATGGGCATGACCGATTGCGTCATGGGGGCGAACCGAATGGATTATCATCTCTGCCATGTGAGTCCGGGGCGGGATTTCCCTGTTTCAGCCTATGCGGACCTGCGGATCATCCGTGAGGGCGATCCCTGTCCCCGCTGCGGGGAAGAGATCCATTTTGCCCGTGGCATTGAGGTAGGCCATGTCTTCAAACTGGGGACCAAGTATAGCAAAACTATGAAGGCCATCTATCTGGACCGGAACGGTCGAGAACAGACGATGGTTATGGGATGCTACGGAATCGGCATCGGCAGAACGGTCGCTGCTGCCATCGAACAGAATCACGATGCGGCAGGGATCGTCTGGCCCTTGCCTATCGCCCCTTACCAAGTCATCATCACTCCTGTGAACGTAAATGAAAAAAGCCTTTCCGAAACGGCGGAGGACATCTACCAAACCCTCGCCATAAAAGGTGTGGATGTTATTCTGGATGATCGGGATGAAAGGGCTGGAGTCAAATTCAAGGATGCTGATCTGATCGGCATCCCCTACCGGATCACGGTAGGTCCCAAGAAACTGGCCGAGGGGAAGGTGGAAATCAAGTCCCGACGATCTGCTGAGGTCGAGACCCTGCCGGTTGCCGAGGTCGAGGCGTATATCATGACTCGGATTCGCGAAGGGATATAGGTCCCATGCTCCGCATTAATGACATCCTCGATAAGGTTCAGTCTTATCTCTCCACATCCGAAACGGGGATGATCGAGAAGGCGTACATTTTTTCCGCCTCCGTCCATCAGGGCCAAGTACGACTCTCAGGCGAACCCTATCTGACCCATCCCATGGAAGTGTGCGGTATCCTGGCCGATATGAAACTCGATGCGGCGACACTTGTAACCGGGCTCCTTCACGATACGGTTGAGGATACTCTGGCCACACAGGAACAGATTGAGGATGCCTTCGGCAAGGAGGTGGCTTTTCTTGTCGACGGCCTGACCAAGATCAGCAAGATCACCCTCGGTAATCAGGAAGAACGTCAGGCGGAGAATTTTCGGAAGATGATCTTGGCCATGTCTTCCGATATCCGGATCCTCCTTGTCCGTCTGGCGGACCGCGTCCACAATATGAGAACCCTGGAATTCCAGGCGCCGGATAGGCAGCTATACATTGCCAAGGAGACTCTGGAGCTCTACGCCCCGCTTGCCAATCGGCTCGGCATCAACTGGATGAAAATGGAACTGGAAGACCTATCCTTCCGGTATCTGGACTACGATGCGTATAACGACCTTGCCAGGCGGGTCGTGAAGAAAAAGGACAAACGGGACGAGTATACCGAGGAAGTCCGGGGAATCATCAACCGGGAGATGGACCATTTAGGTATCAAAGCGGAAGTGGAAGGGAGGGCTAAGCATTTTTACAGTATCTATAAAAAGATGAAAGAACAGCATATCAATTTCGATGAGGTCTATGACCTCACCGCCTTCCGGATCATTCTCGATTCAGACAAGGAAAAGGACTGCTACGAGGCTCTCAGCGTCGTCCACGCCCTCTGGAAACCGGTTCCAGGGCGTTTCAAGGATTATATCGCGATGCCAAAAGCCAACCATTACCAGTCCCTCCATACGACAGTAATCGGTCCCTACGGAGAGAGAGTCGAGATCCAGATACGGACACGGGCGATGCACGAATGGGCGGAAGAAGGGATCGCCTCGCACTGGCGTTATAAAGAAGGCCGGGCCTTTTCCAGCAGCGATGAAGATCAAATTAAAATACTCCGGGATCTCCTCGATGTGCAACAGGAGATAGAAAATCCACGCGAGTTCATGTCGAACCTGAAAGTGGCCCTTTTCCCCGAAGAGGTATATGTATTTACACCCCATGGGGATGTGAAATCCTTTCCAAAGGGGGCGACCCCCATCGATTTCGCCTATAGCATCCATACGGATATCGGTAACAAGTGCATCGGGGCCAAAGTGAACCGGAACATCGTACCGCTGAAATATCAGCTGCAGAACGGCGATACGGTCGAGATCATCACCCAATCGGGTCACCATCCCAGCAAAGATTGGTTGAAGTTTGTGGTCACCTCCCGGGCGATGGCCAAGATCCGGAACTGGGTCAAGACAGAGGAGCGGGTGAAGAGTGTGGCCCTCGGAAAGGATCTCCTGGAGAAGGAATTCAGAAAACATCACCTGAAGTTCGGAAATTTTACCAAATCAAAGGAAATGGACGACATTCTTGCCGAGTGCCACGTCGATGCCCTTGAAGATCTAATGGCGGTTGTCGGCTACGGGCGGGTATCCCCGAAGCATGTCGTCCATCAGTTTCTTCCGGAGGAGATAAAGAAGGAAGAGACCGTTGGCAAGACCTTGAAAAAGGGAGAAAAGGCAGAGCCCTTCGGTGTTTCTCTGACCGGGATCGATGACGTCATGGTCCGTTACGCCGGGTGCTGCGATCCGATCCCCGGCGATGAGATCATCGGTTACATCTCTCGCGGCCGGGGGGTAATCGTACATACGGCCAATTGCCAGCGTGTCCGGGATATGGATACCGAAAGGCTGGTGGATGTCCAGTGGGACATCCGGGAAAAGCGGGATTATCTGGTCCAGATACGGGTTATCTGTAACGACAAGAAGGGGATCCTGGCCGATCTCAGCGCCGCCATCTCCACATTGGATGTGAACATCACCCGTGCGGATACCCATACCGACCAGGACGGGAAGGCAACATGCGACTTCAGTATCAATGTGAGTGACCTTGACCAGTTCAATCGGGTGATTGCAGCGGTCAGAAAAGTTCGTGGTGTTGTTTCCGTCCAGCGGCTCTTACGTGCTTGATGCATCGTTGCCTGCAGCAGTCAACAGATAAGAAGACCGGCTGAGATAATCTGCGTCATTTATGTCATTCCCTGGTAAACTCTAATCTTGCAATTCCGTGATATGAAATCTATTCCGCCGAAGATTGTCCTCTGAAAAAGGCATACGGGTATGAGCGACCCGGGACGGCTTCAGGATACTCAAGCCAGGTCCTGGATGATATGAATTGACAGCCGGTGGCAGTTTGCTGTATGAATCTCTGAATTGACAAGTGATACAACCGGAAAGGAAAAGTAGAGTCATGGATAGACTGCGTTTGAGATGGGTCGGATTCACTTTGGCCCTGCTGATCACGGGTCTTGCTCCCTTGTCGGGGTCAGGCGCCCAGCAAAACCGTTATATGGTGCTGATCGATCCGGCGCACGGCGGTGACGAAGCGGGTGTGCTTGCCGATAAGCTGCGAGAAAAGGACCTGACCTTGAACCTCGCCCTGTTGATTCGCCAGGAAGCGCAAAAAGGGGCTAATTTTGATATCCAGTTGACCCGTTCCGCGGACAGAACCATGACGATGTCGGAAAGGAGTAAAGCGATCGGCGCGTTGCAACCGGATTGCCTTTTGAGCCTGCATGTCAATGCTGGATTCGGGAAAAAGGCGGCCGGTTATGAAGTATATTTCCCTGGATTCCGGCAGACCATCGCCGGAGGAGGCGATTCCATCGTCATACTCAAAGATATGGAAAAAAATAGTTACCTAAACGATTCTGTAAGACTCGCCCAGCAAATCCAGGCCAGCTTGGAGACGGTTTTCCCCCGCAAGGGACGGGGCTTGAGGGATGCTCCCAGCCCGCTTTTGGACGTATTGACTATCCCAGGGCTGATCGTGGAAGTCGGCTTTGCGACCTGTACGGAGGACCGGAAAAAGTTGACCGACGAAGAGACGCAAAAGGCCATCGCGCGCGCCTTGGTGAGAGGTCTTCGTACGTATTTCCAGAAGGTGCCGTGAGGAGGGGGTAGCGGAAGGGATCGTGATCTGATGCATAAAAAAAGAGGGAGATCCTCTGGTGTCCGGACTGAAAAAGATTATCTTTGCATCCAGGAATAGGGGAAAGATAAAAGAGCTTCAGGCGCTGCTGATGGATAGCGGGGTTACTCTCTATTCCCTGGAGGATTACCCGGATCTCCCTGATATAAAGGAAGATGGAAACTCATTTCTGGAGAATGCGCTTATAAAAGCGAAGACGGTTGCAGAACTGACCGGAGAGGTGGTTCTTGCCGACGATTCTGGACTGGAGGTCGAGGCCCTTAAGGGGGCGCCGGGGATTTACTCCGCCCGTTACGCCGGCGAAGAGGGGGATGATGGAAAGAATATCATGAAGCTCCTGAATGACCTGCACGGCGTCCCTCCTGCGGGAAGAGAAGCGGTCTTCCGGTGTATCCTTGTCCTCTACCGACCTGACGGACGTTATCAGATCTTTGACGGAAGCTGGGATGGCAGGATTGCTGAGGTGCCGGCGGGAAAGGAGGGATTCGGGTACGATCCCGTCTTTTATCTGCCGGAACGAGGCGTCACCGCGGCTGAACTTCCGGTCGAGATCAAAAACGGGATTAGCCATCGGGCAAAGGCTGCAGCGAAGTTGAAAGTCTGGCTTGAAAGAGGAATTCAGAAAAACGGGGCGTAGCGCAGCCCGGTAGCGCGCCTGCTTTGGGAGCAGGATGCCGCAGGTTCAAATCCTGCCGCCCCGACCATAAACAGATGTCTGACGCCGCTGCCCGAATCAGAGAAAGAAAGGAACCACATTATGCCTAAAGTATCGGTTGAGGACCTCAAAACTGGAATGAAACTGGCTAAACCTCTATCGAGAGGAAATATGGTGCTCCTTGGGGAGGGGACGGTTCTCAATGAGACGTGGATTGCCAGAATTGGAGATATGGGCATTGACGGGATCTTTGTTGACGGGCCCTCAGAACAGCCTATCCCAAAACAAGAGGCCATTCGCCAGCTGGACGAAAGATTTCGGAACGTTCTGAGTGAGCCATATATGGAACGAATAAAAAAAATCGTTAAAGAGCACATCGAAGGGCTGTATGTCTGACAAAATCGATATTCGAATGTTACGCAGCAATGTTGAATCGATCAATGCATTGCCGACGGTACCCTCCACGCTCAGACGGATTTCTATCATGATGGAAAAACAGAGCATAGGATTGGAAGAGCTCGGACGTCTCATCTCCAATGATCCGGCTTTAACCGCCAAGATACTCAGAATGATCAACTCTGCCGCATATGGATTCCCAGGCAGAATTTCATCTGTGTCTCATGCCACCATGCTCCTGGGACTGAGTGTCATTAAGGGGCTTTTAATCGGCGTTTCGGTTTTTGAATTAATGGAAAAAACCATGATCGGTCTTTGGGAGCACTCCCTGGGCTGTACAGTGGTCGCACGGATGATTGCGCAGAAAAAAGGACTGAAAGAGCCGGAAGAGGTGTCTGTTTGCGGCCTTCTCCATGACATCGGCAAGGCAGTCCTGATGCTCCAATATGCCGATGTATATAATAAAGCCATGCAGGAAGCCGAGAAAACGGGGATCACCATCCATGAAGCCGAAGCCGGTTACTTTATGGCGACCCATGCCGAGGTCGGTCACTGGCTCGTGCAAAAATGGCATTTTCCAATGCATCTGGTCGAGACTATTCGGTATCATCACCGCCCGAATCTTTCCAAACAGTCGCCGATGGAGACAGCCATCGTTCACGTTGCCGATGTCCTTGTCAGAGCAAAAGGAGTGGGGTACCCGGGAGATCTTGTTGTACCGTCTGTCCATCCTGCCGCATGGGAAATGTTGGACCTGTCTGAAAATGATATCGGGGATATTCTAAGAAATCTGGAGGATGCGACTTCATCCGCGCGAGAGACAATATGAGACAAGGATCCATTCTGGTTGTATCTCCCAATTCCGCCATAACGGATTTCCTCAAAAAAGCACTGATCACGTCAGGAGAGATAACCATCATCAATCGCCTCCATTCCGCTTTTGATTATATCTACAATAATATTCCTAATCTTCTCATTATGGATCTGCATGGCGATCCCGAAGGCGCAGGTCTGTTGAATTCCCTGAAAGAGGACCCCCTGTTTGCCAATCTCTCTGTACTCGTCATCCTCGGGGAAGGAGATCAGACTCCTGACTGGGAGAACTTGCTGGTTGAGGATTACATCTGGCGCAAAGATCTGGAAAGAGATGCCTGTATGAAAGTTGATCTCTGTTTTTCCCGTTCCGACAGGATGGTTGAAGTGAACCCATTGACTCGGCTTCCGGGGAACATCTCCATTAATCGACAAATACAAAACAGGCTTGACAATGGTATCCCTTTTGCGCTGGCTTACGCCGATCTCGATCATTTTAAACCTTTTAACGATAAATACGGGTTTAGTCGTGGTGATGAAGTCATAAAGATTACCGGACGTCTCATGCTCAACATCGTCAGGAACAAATCGCTTCGGAGCAGCTTCGTCGGCCATATCGGTGGCGATGATTTTGTCTGCATGATGGATCTGCCTTTGATTGAGGAGACTTGTCAGGAGATTACTAATGCCTTTGACTGTATTGTTCCCTCTTTTTATGACCCCCAAGATCGAGAATCCGGATTTATCCAGTCATACAACAGGGAGGGCCATGCCAGGCAATATCCCATCATGGGCATATCCATCGGTATTGTCTGTGTTGAAAAAGGTGCATATTCTCATTACGGTGAAGTGACCAGTGTCGCCTCGGAAATGAAGCATATTGCAAAAAAGAGCGCAAAAAGTAGCTATAACGTCAACAGGAGGATTCACACTTAATTTCGAAAACCATCAAGTGATCACGATTAAATGGGGGGCACTGTCAGAGTTATACCGATATGACGCCAAATGTTTGGCGCTGTATCCTTCCTTCTTATCTTTTTTCTCATCAACTCCAATCGCAAGCCTCAATCCAAAGGTTCCCATGCCTATGTGGTAGATCCGGTTCATGATAAGAATATCTATTCTCACCACACCAAGCCTACTGAACAGATATATTCTGCTATAGCGTGTCACAGGAGGCGTAATATATTTATCAGTGTCAATTATTCCTGTTTTATTTCATGATCATTTATTCTGGCATGTTATTTGAATTTATGCAGACGTAATCTGGTGGAGAATGATAGTTATATTAATTTGTTATAGAGTGGGGATATCTGTAGGCTGAGTTCTATTAATCTTCTCCTCTGGTCATTTAACGGGTGAGACAGTATAATTTCTGGAGATAAAGGAGCAAGAGTGATGAATGAGATGAAGACGATGGATCAGGCGGTAAAGGCCATGGTGAACCGGGAGGGGAAATATCTGACGTTTACGCTGGCTGAGGAGGAGTACGGGATCGGAATCCTGACGGTGAAGGAGATCATCGGGATCATGGCCATAACGACGGTCCCCCAGACGCCGGAATACATGAAAGGCGTGATCAATTTGCGGGGAAAGGTGATCCCGGTCGTGGACCTGCGGTTGAAGTTCGGGATGGAGCCCTTGGATTACACGGAGCGG
>PNOO01000039.1 GCA_013824905.1 Syntrophus sp. (in: bacteria)
TCTGCGACAGGACCTGGAGGGTCTTCACCGTCATCTCGGCCAGGCTCGGCTCCTGGGTCCTCGCCCGGTCGATCTCGAAGGACATGTTGCCCATATTGAAGAGGCCGAGGATCTTGCCGTTCGGCGCCTGCTTCAGTTCGTCGGCCGTGCCCACGACGGCATAACCGGCCGCCCGGGCCTCATCCAGGAGGTTCCGGCCGTCCTTCCGTTTCCCGCCGGCAGACGTTTCGGGCAGGAAGAACTGCTTCCGGCCGCCCATCAATATATCCACCCCGAGCTTGAGCTCCTGCGCCGCCACCGACGTCTCGTCGGAACGGTGCGGGACATGCGCCGCGAACGAGGCGGGGGTCGCGTCCGTAATGCCCGAGGTCGTCACCAATCCCGTGACCTTGCCGCCCGTCTTGGCCAACTCGAGAATCGTGGTGCAGGGGGTTTTCCCATCTTGTCCCATCCCGACCGCGCGCGCCGGCACCTTCACCCCGCAGGCAATCTGGGTGGCGGCGGCGGCCGACTCGGTCACGATAGCGTCCGCCGTGTCATTGACAAGATACGCCGTCCGCCCATCCTTCATCAGCTCCACCATGCGGAGCTCCTTCCCAAGGATCCTGTTACTGTATAGCCAGGCCGCGCCGAACTGGCTCGGCCCCATCCCATCCCCGATGAGAATGATGATATTCTTGGCCTGACCGGCCAGAGCGCTCCATGGCAGGAGAAAGAAACAAAATACAAGTAGAAACACCAGCGACCGAATCGGCATTCGTCTGTTCATCACACCCTCCTTTAGTTATGAGTCTCCAACGACAATACACCCCGAGCGTTGAGTATATGCAGATTGTTTTTTAAGTCAAGTTCATAAAGGAGCATTACATTTCATTGACAGGCAGTTAGTAACCCTGTACGTTGAAGCGCAGGCAGTGAGGTTCATGAATCTTTGAAATTTATCTTGAAACCCCAATTTCATAAAGGTTCGCATTTGGAGTGGACAATAAATGGCCCACAAAAAAATCGATGCCGACGATCTTCGGGTGGGGATGTATGTGATCATGCCGACTTCCTGGGACGAGCATCCGTTCCTGAAAAACAAGTTTCGCCTGACCTCCCAGACACAGATCGATAAAATCATCGATTTCGGACTAGCCCAGGTCCTGATCGATACCGGACACAGCCTGCCCGAGGCACTATCCTCTATCGAACGGATGAAAAAGTACGAAACGCCAAAACCGGCCGAGAGCGCGAAAAAACCTGAGGAGCCCAGTAAAGAGGAAAAACAGCTGAATACGGCAGGCGATAAGCTCCGGGAAGCCATCCATGACGGTTCGCTTTCCGCTTCGGAAAAGTCACGGATCGTCCGGGACAATGCCCTGACGATGATGAACAGCCTCCTGGAACAGCCGACGGCGAAGAACATCCAGACCGCCAAAGAGGCTATAATCCAGATCGTTGAACTGATCTTGACCGATGATGATACGACCTCCTATCTGACCAAGATCACGAGTTATGATTTCAGCACCTATACCCATTCCGTCAATGTCGGTCTTCTGGCCGTCTCGATGGCTAAGCTCTTGTTCCGTGGCTCCAACGCGCACAACATGCATGAGATGGGAATCGGCTTTTTTCTCCACGATCTGGGAAAGGTTGGGATCGATCCGGCCATTATCAACAAGCCCGGGCGGTTAACCACCGATGAGATGACTGTCATTCGCAGTCACCCGACCATCGGGTTCAAGATTCTCGAGGATGCCCATCGGCTTTCGGAGGAGTGCAAAACCATCGTCCTTCAGCACCACGAAAGATACGACGGCACAGGGTATCCAAAACAGCTGCGGGGGGATGAGATCCACCTCTATGGGAAGATCTGCTCTATGGCCGATGTATTTGATGCCCTGACGTCGAACCGTCCGTACCGGAAAAAGATGGACCCTTTTGATGCACTGATCCTTATGAAAAAGGAGATGATCAACCATTTTCAAATGGACCTCTACGAGAAGTTTGTCTACATGCTCTCCTGAATCACGAAGAGACCTTTCCGGTCATGCCCGATTGCCCAAACCGACGGACTCCCGCAAAAAAAGAGGACGCCTTGATTGCGGTGCTAAGAGCCGCCTTGATCGTCACTTTATACAAAACAAAATGCGGTGTGAAATCTCCAGGAGTGTTATATCTCTTGACATACAAGTCTGTTTTTCCTATCCTTACGGCCAGTAAAAGCAGGTTCTTATCAACGGAACAGCCTGAAACCGGTGTTTAACAAGTAGAGCCACCCGGCTTCGCAAAAAACCGTACCCTTGGACTTGATAAGCCGTTATTCTTTGAAAACCTCCAGTTCCTCCGAGGATAACCGTGCCTTGAGGTCCGCATTGACTGATTTCACGATCTTCTCGACCCCAACCGGCAGGTTTCAGTCAGCTCCCTAAGTTCCGGCCAGGAATCGAAAACCCCATCCTTCACCTCGACCAGCTCTCCCCCGCGGATCCGAAAAAAAACATTTGTAACTTGAGCAATTACGGCCGTTTCCTGCCCCGGTATAATGTCAGCTTTTTGTTCGAAAGTAATGCTCCGTCTGCCAGCCCGGTTTACCCAGGTTTTAATTCCCAGGAGGTTTCCCAGTCGAACCGGATGCTTGTATTCCACCTGCAGCGAGACCACGGAGTGAGCGACGCCGGCTGATTGTAAACCGTCTCGCAGCGCGGGTCGTTCGTCCAGATAGGCCCAGCGGGCCTCTTCAAAAAAACGTACGAACCAAGCATGGTTGACCACGCCGAACACATCGACATGAAATCCGCGAACCTTGATTTCAACGATTGAATGAGTCAAAATAATTGTTTTCACCTCCAAGACAATTCCCGCGGGATTCCTTTACTGATATCCGTTTGGCTCCTCCCTGCCTGATATTCACCAGCCAAAGACGGCGCTCTGGATGGCCCGGTTTAAATAGGCTATCTGCCCGGGGGTAAAGTAGGCGCCCTTTATTCGGTGTACTTTCTTTCGATAAGCCCTGGCATGTTCTTCTGACCAGAAGAAGACGCTTTTTTTTCAAAAGGCATCGATGATGTTGGGATCTTCCAGACGGCTGAAATCAACGTCGGGGACGAAGATGATGGGACGGCAATCCGTTTCCTGGCAGCGGCAATTCATATCGCTATCTATCTCCATCCACATGGGTCTTTTGCAGTGGGCGCATTCCGTTTCAACCTGAATGAAAACGTTTTCCCGTCTCAGTCGCCCTTGCACGAAGGGCGTCGCGAAAGCGTCCACCGCTCAAGCGGCATACAACCGCTCCCCCGAGCCAAAGGTGATTCGGTGCGGGGTTTTTTCAACGGTCACCGGGTAGGCCCAGAGGACCTGCCCTTGCTCGTTCCGGTACAGAAAGGTCAGGCGTTCTTCCAGTTCCTTCAAAATTTCAATAGTCTGCTCAACGCCCAGGGCCAGACCCTGGGCCACTCTTTCCACCGGAATCGGCTTTCCGACACGCGGTAGTTCCCGGACTACATAATGATGAACCAGGCGATGCTCCGAGGACATGAATCGAGTGGACTTTTTTACCTTGTGCCTCATCCTTTCAATTTGTTTCTCCCAAAGAACGGGAGGCACTCCCACCATGGTCCGCCAAAACCCGATCAAAAGCTTGTTAGTCATAATTGGTTTCCTTTCTGTTTTCAGATACTATAATCTCAACCCAAAAAAAATCACCCCAGGTTTTTCAAAAACACCTCCAGGTGGGAGAGAAATCCCTCGATCACCTTTCTTTCCCCTTCGGATACCCCGGACAGGTAACTGGAAAATGCCTTCATCGTGGCCTCCTGCCCTTGTTCAAATTGCCGGATAGCCGTTTGTCCAACCTCGGTTAATGTGGCCGACAGTCTGTTTTTAAGGGCCGGGTCCTTGGTTTTTTTTATGACCCCTTTTTTTTCCAGCCGGTTCAAGGTCTGGGACACGGCGCCATTGCTGATGCCCAACTTCCGGGCCATTTCGCCGGCGCTCATGTCCGTCCCTTCGTTGATGACCTGCAGCAGGTGGATTTCCGAAGGATAGAGGCGCAGGGCCTCGTGATTTAAAATGCTCCGCTTCTCCAGGAGCATGGCCCGGTTGATAACCCGCCGAATCTGCACCGCTATTTTTTTGGATTGTGATGACATGTTTTGATTTTAGTACCTATAATCATATTTGTCAATACTTAAATATCGATGTCGATTCCACGGGGACCATTGAGGTCAGCTGCACGGCGAACAGCTCCGTTTCCATCGCGATCGGCCCCAGCGGCAATACGGGCGGATTCAGCCCCCGAAAGCTGAAACAGACATCCGGTTCCGATCTGATGAATTATAACCTCTACACGACAAGCGCCCGAACAACCATCTGGGGTGACGGGACGCAAGGCACCTCGACCGTGAACCAACTGGTCAGAAAACAGTCACCATCGAACTTAACGGTATACGGGACCGTTCCCGCCAGCCAGGATGTCTACGTCGGGTTATACACGGATAGCCTGGTCGTCACCATCAACTATTAAAAATATCCGCCGGACGAAATAGCTGTACCAACCGTAGTATTGGACAATCTGTTCCCCCCGGTTTGGGACATGCGACCACATGGCCGCAAGCCACTCCGGGGCGTCGAACACCTTCCTTTACCGTCTTTCGCCGGATAGATGACGGTTCCTTCAATCAGCGAGATACTGCACCCATTCCTGGGAAAAGGATACCCGGATGAGGAGGCTACCCAGCGGAATCATGAACCGCTGTGATCGTCTCTTTTTTTAATAACAACAGGTGTGGTGTGAAATCTCCTTGACATACAAGACCGTTTTTCCTATCCTCACGACCGGTAAAAGCAGGTTCTTATCAACTCAACACAATTGAAGGCACGGCGGTCCCGAATATCCGTCATGAAACCGGCAAGAGGGTTATGGAAACAATCGATTTCAAGCTGGAGCGGCTTCGCTCACTGCTGACGGAAATGGGAGGCGTGGTCATCGGCTATTCCGGCGGCGTCGACAGCACGATGTTGGCCGCCGTGGCTGCGGAAGTCCTGGGAAACCGCGCGTTATACGTGCTGGCATCTTCGGAAACCTACCCCCAGGCGGAAGTTGAGGAAGCGTTGGAAACCGCCGGCAAGCTGGGTCTCTCCGTGATCCGCATCGACACGGACGAACTCAGAAACGAAGCGTTCACAGCCAACACACCCGAGCGATGCTTCTTCTGCAAGACCGAGCTGTTCGGCAAGCTCATTGCCATCGGTCAAGCTCACGGCATCCGGTGGGTCGCCGACGGCGCGAATGTCGACGACATGGACGACTACAGACCCGGCAGCCGGGCCGCTGCGGAACTTGGAGTCAGGAGCCCGCTGCGCGAGGCCGGCTTCACCAAGAAGGAAATCCGGGAAATATCGCGCCGGATGGGTCTGCCGACCTGGAACAAACCGTCCTTTGCCTGCCTTTCCTCCCGCATTCCCTATGGCACCCGAATCGAGCCCGATATTCTCCGGCGTCTCGACAAGGCGGAGCGGTTCATCAAAGATCTGGGATTCCGGCAGGTGAGGGTTCGGCACCACGGGGAGATCGCGCGAATCGAGGTCGATCCTGAGGAAATTACACGCCTCGCGTCGCCTGAAACCAGGCGGCGGGTGACGGAGAGGTTCAAGGAATTGGGGTATCTTTATACAACAATGGACCTGTACGGCTACCGGATGGGAAGCATGAACGCTGTTCTCAATAAAAATAAGGCATAGATGGATAACAAACGCATTAAAACACTCCTCGAAAAGGTGAAATCCGGCAAGGTGCCGGTCGATGAGGCGCTCAATAGCCTCCGCACCCTGCCCTATGACGAACTTGGGTATGCGAAGCTCGATGTGCACCGCGGGATCCGCACCGGTTTCCCGGAGGTGGTTTTCTGCCAGGGGAAGACCTGCGAGCAGTCCGTGGAGATCGTAAAAAGGCTCGCCGGGCACCACTCAAAGGTCCTGGCGACCCGTGTGGCGCCGGATGTCGCCGAGCGAATCGCCGAAGCGGTCAAAGGTTGCACTTACCACAGCCAAGCCCGAATCCTCATTGTCGACAGACAGAGGGGAAAAACAAAAAAGGCGGCCCCTGACAAAAAGTACGTGATGGTCCTCTGCGCGGGGACGGCGGATTTACCGGTGGCGGAGGAGGCCGCCATCACGGCTGAGGTAATGGGGAGCCGGGTCGAACGCTCCTACGACGTCGGTGTCGCCGGTCTGCACCGGCTCCTCGACCAGAGAGACAGGATTATGCAGGCGAACGTCCTGGTTGTTGTCGCGGGGATGGAGGGCGCGCTTCCGAGCGTCGTCGGCGGCATGGTCTCCTGCCCGGTGATAGCAGTACCGACGAGCATCGGCTACGGCGCAAGTTTCGGAGGGCTCGCTGCGCTGCTGGCGATGTTGAATTCGTGCGCCGCCGGCGTCGCCGTCATGAATATCGACAACGGCTTCGGGGCCGGATATTTCGCCCATATTGTAAACCGATGAAGATTGCCTATTTCGACTGCTTTGCGGGAATCAGCGGCGACATGACGCTCGGGGCGCTCATCGGCGCAGGGGCGGACCCTGAGCGGCTCAGGGATCAGCTCGCCGGCCTCGGCGTAGACGGATACACATTCGAGGTCGGCCGGAAGATCGTCGGATATATCGAAGCGACCGACGTCCGCGTTATCCTCGATGAAGTCCATCCCCATCACCGGCGCCTGAAGGAAATCCTGGAAATCCTCTGCGCCGCCCCTCTCTCTGACCCGGTAAAGCAGACAGCGGAACGCATCTTCAGGAGACTTGCCGAGGCCGAAGGCCGGGTGCACGGCCGCCCTCCGGAAGAGGTGCATTTCCATGAAGTGGGCGCGGTGGACGCCATCATCGACATCGTCGGCACGGCCGTCGGTCTCGAGATGCTCGGGTGGCCGAAGGTTGTCGCCGGCCCGATGCCCACTTTTCATGGCTACGCGAAAGGCGCTCACGGCGTCTTTCCTCTGCCGGCGCCCGCCACCGCGGAGATCCTGTGCGGCGTGCCCTGGCGAAAGTTGGACATTGAAGGGGAACTGGTCACGCCGACCGGTGCGGCGATCATCCGGGAGATCGCCGCCGGGTTCGGACCGCTTCCCGCCATGACCGTCGAGCGCATCGGCTATGGCGCCGGAAAGAACGATTTTGGAATCCCGAACGTCCTCAGGGTCATGGTCGGGGAAGAGCATGCACCTCTCCCCACTCCTCAAAGCGTCTCGGTCATCGAAACCAACATCGACGACCTCAATCCCCAGTTCTATGAGACCGCCATGGAGCGGCTTTTCGCCGCGGGCGCGCTCGACGTCTTCCTGAGCCCCATCCAGATGAAGAAAAACCGGCCGGGAACGCTTCTGTCGGTCATCTGCGACCCGTTCCAGGCAGAGTCCATGGCGGCTATCGTCCTGGACGAAACCTCGACGCTGGGGGTCAGAATCTCCCAATGGGAGCGCGTCTGCCTGGAACGCCGCTGGGAGGAGGTCGTTACGGAATTCGGAGCGGTCCGGATCAAGATCGGAGAGAGGGACGGTAAGGCGGTCACGGCCTCTCCCGAGTACGAGGACTGCAAGAAGGCCGCAATAAAACACAAAGTGGCGGTCCGACACGTCTATGAGAGCGCTGTGGCCTTGTACAGGACCGGAAGATCTCGGATATCCTAAAGGCTTGAAGAAATGAAGCATCCATGGCCTTGTTCGACGCCGGTAATAACAGATAACAGAAGGGTCGCTCCGATGGCAAGAAAAGCAGCATGCGGGATGTTGGAACAACGTGTTAAGGAATTGGAGGAGCGGCTGCGCATTGCCGAACAGGAACTCGAAAAAAAGGACCGTCAGATAGAGGAACATTTTATCAAGACCAATGCCTCGGTTATGGAAACGGAACTTGCCCGTATAGAGCTCAACCAGATATTTAACGCGGCCACCGACGGGATGTGGATCGTGGACGATCAATTCAACGTGGTCAAGATCAATAATGTACTCATCGCGCTTTTGGGTATGGGTCTGAGTGATGGCGTCGGCAAGAAGTGTTATGACTTATTCCAGGGTTCCCTGTGTCATAGTGATGACTGTCCGATGAAGATGATTCTGAAAGGTAAAAAACAGGTCGAGTCCGACATAGAGCGGAAATCAGGTGACCATGTGAATTCTTTCATCCTGACTGCGTCGCGCTACCGGGGCCTGGACGGCGGTTTATTAGGCATGGTGGAGAGCTTTAAGGACATCACTGAGCGAAAGCGGATAGCCGCGGACCTGCAGAAGGCGAATCAGGAATTGCACCGTCTCGCCATCATCGATGGTCTAACGCAGATCGCCAACCGCCGGCGGTTCGACGAATGCCTGACACAGGAGTGGGTGCGGATGGCACGGGGGAAATCGTCTCTGTCCATCATCATGTGCGATGTGGATTGCTTCAAACTGTACAATGACCATTACGGACATCTGCTGGGTGATGTTTGTCTGAGCTCCGTTTCCCACGCAATCGATCACTGTGCCAAACGGCCCGCCGATTTGGCCGCGCGCTACGGAGGGGAGGAGTTCGTAGTTCTTTTGCCGAATACGAACGCTGAAGGCGCCGTTTTCATCGCTGAGTCCATCCGACTGAAGGTTCAGGATCTCATGATTGACCATGCCGTCTCCCCGGTCCATAAATACGTAACGCTGAGTTTGGGTGTCTCCAGCGTTATTCCTGAATATAATTCAAATCCTCAGATACTTCTGGAAGCGTCGGATAGTGCGCTTTACGAGGCCAAGCGAGCGGGACGTAATCAAGTTTCTGTAAAACCCATCGGCGCCTCTGATCTACGTCTGCATTTCCAAAAGAACGCATAAAAAGCGCGCTCGCGATTCCGAAGACACCTATTCAACAATACGACTCTTACCAGGCGATTTGTGGACCACAGTATGCTCAGCGTCTCTGGAGCGACAGGGGAAGTTCCAGGCTGTTTTCCTCAAGCAGGGTCCTGTTCGAGAGGATCTCCGCCGACGGCCCGTCGGCGACCACAACGCCGTCTCCGATCACGATGCAGCGCTCGCAGACGTCAAGGATCAGGTCGAGGTCGTGAGAGGCGATGATCTTGGAGTGCCTGAATGTCTTGAGCAGCACAATGAGCGATCGCCTTGATTTGGGGTCAAGGTTCGCGGCAGGTTCGTCCATCGCGAGGATATCCGGCTCCATGGCCATGACCGAAGCGATGGCGACCGCGCTTTTCTGCCCGCAGGAGAGGTGATGGGGCGGTTTATCCTGAAGAGCAAGGCTATTTACCCTGTTTAAGGCCTCGCAGACCCGCTCCCGTACGGACGCCTCATCCATTCCAAGGTTGAGGGGGCCGAAGGCGACATCGTCAAAAACGGTCGGCATGAAAAGCTGGTCGTCGGGATTCTGAAATACAATCCCAACTTTCTTCCGGATCTCCCGCCTCGTTCTTTTTGTAAGGGAAAGATCGCCGATAGTGACCGTTCCCGATGTCGGCATCAGGTAGCCGTTCATATGCTGGAGAAGCGTGGATTTGCCCGCCCCGTTGGCGCCGACGACGCCGACGGATTCGCCGTGGGTGATCCGGAAATTGATCCCCTTGAGCGCTTCCGTCCCGTCGGGGTAGCAAAAGGAGACGTCTTTGAACTCGACAATATGATGGCTCATCCAAGCAGCTCCTGCGCTACACGGCCGATCCCTTCGGTGACGGGGAAAAAGCGGAAAATCGAAAGATAAGCAATCATCATCGACAGGAACGCCAGATCGGTCAGGGCCATACGGGAGCGTTTGAGACTCGGGATATCTCCCTGAAAACCTCGGGAGAGCATGGCGTAATAGATCCTTTCCGCACGATCCACGGTCCGGAGAAAAAGAATCCCGATAATGCGCACAAACACCTTCCTCCCCGTGCCGCGCGACCCGAACGACCGCATGTCCCGGGCGCGGATGATCCGCATCGCCTCCTCCATGAGGACAAAGAGATAGCGGTACAGGAAAAGGAGTTGTGAAACAAAGAGGGCCGGAAAGCCAAGTCTCCTGAGTGCATGACAGACGCCGGGAAACGACGTGGTTGCAATGAGAAGGAGCGCCGCGCTGATCGTCAGTGTAAACTTCAGAAGAATCGAAAAAAAGGAGACCCACCCGGCGGATACGACGAACCCGGGGATGACGGCAAAGGTCCTGGCATCCAGGAGCGGGTTGAAGATACCGATGAAAATCGCGAAGGGTGAAACGACGATGATCTTCTTTATAATGAACCGGACGGGGATTTCACCGACGGTCAGCAGCAGCACGGGGAACAAAAAAAACGGGGCCAGCGCCACGATCTCGTACTTGGGAAAGGAAATGACGGTGAGCAGAAACAGCATCACGGCGATCACTTTGGCCCGCGGATCAAGACGGTGCACGCAAGTCTCCCGGTAAGAGAGACGGTCCAGTCGGCCGATATCAAAATATTGCTCGTCAAAGGTCATGTAGGACTACCTCGTAAAAAGTCTTAAAAGTCACGAAAATGGGACGGCTTCGTAAAAAGGCTGTAGGCAAGGCGCGCGAGTCCTGAGGAATGAGGCGTACTGTTGCGTACGCCGCAATGACGAAGGATGAAGCGCAACGCAGCATCCGGACTTTTTACGAAGCCGTCATGTATCTCTTCTCCGGAAAGATCTTATCCCCATACCAATGAGCATAATCATTCCCAGGACAATGGCCGCACCGATGATGCCGGCCAGGGAGGTTCCCGCGTCGATCCCGGGCCAGGCAGGGTCTGCTTCTTCCTTTTTGGCATCGTTCCCTGCAGGTTTAAAATTGTAACCAGGAAGAAACGCCGTCTTTTCCTGGATGGTTTTCAAAACCGGAGCAATCCCGTGCTCCTGCTTCGGCAGTTCGCCCTTGCCGGTGATTTTCTCGATGGACCATTCCAGACCATCCGGATGTGTCGAAGCGAACCAGGAGAGAGCCCCGCCGGTGATGACAGCCAGCACCACGAATGTCACCATGATCTTCTTCAGCGAAACCTCTGTGCCCATAGGTCGTGATGCAGCCATACTTTCGAGGATCTCGGGTCTGGCGCCTTGCACATAGTTGATCACCCCCGCCGTGATAAAGCCTTCGACAATGCCGATGGACAAATGGATCGGTTGCATCAGAAGGACAAAGGCGCCGAAGGGAAGTTCGCTCTTGCCGGACAGAAGCGTCTCCATGACGACCGAAAAAGCGCCGAGTTGCAGGGCCAAAATGACGCTCACGATGGAGGCGACAAGGATCCGCACGGGGCTTTTATTGTCTCCCACCCAGGGTTTGTATATGAACGGGTAGATGAGGTAGCAGGGATAGACGCTCAGGTTCCAGATATTGCAGCCGAGCGCAAGCAGACCGCCGTCGGCGAAGAAGAGCGCCTGGACCGTTAAAACCGACGCCATGACGAGAAAGGCGGCATGGGAACCCAGAAGGATGGCGAGAATCATCCCGCCACCCAGGTGCCCGCTCGATCCCGTCCCGGGGATCGTAAAATTGATCATCTGCGAAGCAAAGATGAAGGCGCCGAGGACTCCCATCAGGGGGATCGTTCGGTCATCGATCCGTTCCTTCAGCTTTTTCGAGGCATACCCTCCCACCGCGACCGATCCGGCCCACAGTGTCGTCCCCACGGCGGGGGAAAGTAAAGCATCTGCCATGTGCATCGTTTTTCCTCCATGTTATGAATGCACGATTCGTGTCACGTGCCGACAAAAAAATAATACCGCTACTCGATCTCCCGCCCCGTACTGGACATGCTCAGGGTCGCGTGGCGGACCCCCTTGATGGACCGAAGCGCGTCGGTCAGCTTTTGGACCTCTTCGGCGTTCCCCCTGGCAGCCACGATTTCCAGGCAGTTGTGGTGATCGAGATGGATGTGCTGGGTGGAGATGATCACCTTCTGGAACTCGTGTTGGGTGTCGGTCACCCTGCTCATGACGTCCCGCTTGTGATGGTCGTACATGAGGGTGATGGCGCCCGCTACCTCCTTGCCCTCCTGCCATTCCCGCTGGACCAGCTCCCGTCGGATCAGGTCACGCAGGGCTTCCGAGCGGTTGGTATACTGTTTTTCCCGGATCAGGTCATCAAACCTGTCCAAGAGGGATTTTTCCAGGGAAACCCCGAAACGAACCAGTCCGGACATCTTCAGATCCTCGTATCACGTTCTGTGGCTTTGTAACACACCTATGGAATCTGTCAAGCAATTTTTTTGCCGCCAAACTATCCCTTGACTCGTAAAAACGGCCCCCTTATACTTCGACCCATCGAAAACAATGACTTATCCAATATCCAAACTGGATTTCAAAGCCCGACAGCAGATATTGTAATGGAGAGAGGAACAGTTCAGCAGCATTTAAAAAGAAGGAGGAAATGAGCATGGTTGATTCTATCGTCGTTTTGGATCATGTCCACCACATCAGTGAAGATCCTATTGCCGCCGCATCCTGGTATGTGGACAAGCTGGGCGGCAAAATCATAGGTAGCGATCAAGCGAGTGGCTCCCTGCAGATTCGAGTGGATTTCACGAATGCCACCGTCATCGTCCGAGGAGCCAGGCCGGGTGAACAACCGGGCAGGAAACAGGGCATGCATTGGGGGACGGATCACTTCGGGCTCAAGATACAGGGGGATTTTGATGGTTTGTGTAACGAGCTCAAAAAAAAGGGCGTTGTTTTTACCCTTGAACCGAAAGATGTGAACCCAGCCACACGGGCCGCATTCATCAAAGGTCCCGATGACGTGAGCATAGAGCTTATCCTTCGGAGATAATAGTTTCCCGGTTCAGACGTCAGGTATGCCACGGTGTCGCGGGCTACCTGATGTCAGCCCGGATCAGTGTGCATACGGGGTAGTGGATGCTTAGTCGCACATCAGCGCGAACCGACTATGTGACGAGAAGCATGGACCTCTTGGGTCCGGTTTTGCATTACTCTTTTTGCTTTTGTTCGTCTTCCCTTTTTCATGATCCACACTCACCCGGTGCAAATACAACTGTTCATACTTGCTCTCCCGAGCATTTTATTGAATGCCGAATGTGGCTTTTCCGGTAGTGTGTGAAGCAACGTCCCAAGCTCACTTCACTTCATGTTGTCACATCACCCCAAGTATCCAGCCCTCTACCTGGGCAAGCGTACGTTCCGCGGGGGCCAGCGATGGTGACAAGAATTTTGATATGCTGCCATCGAGATCGGCTTGCCGTAGCCATGCAGCAGCCGAATAGGCGTCGTGCTGATCCTGGTTGCGATCTTCGCGGGGAAAGCTCCGACTCCACAGGGATGGATAGACCTCCACAATTGTAGAACGGCCGGGTGGGATCTTCCATCCATCGAAAGGCCAGAAGTGGATTCTATCACCTAAGTTCTGGCGAAGGTATCGCAACCAGGGTATCCCGGCATGCGTGGATTTGGCCACCGATCCTGGCACGTCAAAATGAAAGACTGACTTGGCAGAGCCGGCCCTTTCCTCTGTCAATCGACGCCAGCGGGTATTTCCCATGCGAGCAGCGCCATTTCCTCTGATGCCATCCCTAACGAAATCTACATAGATATTATCACCATCGGTCGGCCAGTGATGTTGGAAATCGTCGAGGAACGTCGGCCAATCAGGCAGCAGATGGTGAACCTCAAAATATCGTAAAGGAAAGGAAAAGCCGTGGTCAATACCGACAATCGTGGCCTGATCTTCTTGGAGTCGTTCAATCAGCCACTCGGCAATACCTCTTCTTGTCCAATATCTGCGAGGGCTTGGCGGTGGTTGGACCTCTATCGGCAAGGTTTCGCGATCAGCCATGTAAACACGTAGCCCTTTAAGGCTCGAAGTCGGCGTTTCGGCGCCGGAATAGTCGATGCCGATATAGCGGCGAAAATTATGATTACCACAGATACTTTTCATGAGATCAATCACCTGCCCATCTTTCACCCAAACAACTCCGGCTCATCCGGCGCTGCCTTCTTGCCTTTCGTAGTTTTGCCCCTGCCCGCTTTAACGGCTTTCACCGGCGCCTTTGTTTTTTCCTCTGCGGCCCGCTGGTGGTTGAGGGCAAGGAGGCGTTTCAGGAGTTCCTTACGGGCGTCGGGAGAAATGGTGTAGCGGATTCGATCGTTTTCGGGGAGTGTTTCGACCTCGTGGAAGTCGTGGCCCAGGTTGAGAGCCTGCCCTGAGCCTGTCGAAGGGTCGGTCCAGCCGTAGGCGGCGAGGACGGCTTCGTCCAATTCACGGTGGAGTTTGCGGAGTTCGATGATGCCCTGATACCCGGCTTCAGCATCGTCCGGTTTTTTGCTGATCTTGGCGACGATGGCAGGGGTGAGGTCACGGTTGTGGAAGAGATTGTAGATATCGGTCAGGCCGAGCCAGAGGCGGAGCATGAGGGCGCGGCGGTGTTCGTGGTAG
>PNOO01000040.1 GCA_013824905.1 Syntrophus sp. (in: bacteria)
GGACCAGTTTGCGCTATCCGTCATCCGGGAGACAGTGGAGACCGTCATCCTACTCCTCGCCCCTATTGTACCCCACATCACCGAAGAGCTCTGGACACTTCTTGGCCGGACGGAAAGCCTGGCCGATGTGACCTGGCCGGTCTTCGACCCGGCGGTCGCTTCGGAAGAGGTGATCACGATCGTGATACAGATAAATGGCAAGGTGCGGAGCCGGATCAGCGTCCCTGCCGATGAGGAGGGCGAGCAGATCAGGACCCTGGCGCGGAGTGATGAGAAGATCGCCTGGCAGATCGCGGGTAAAAAAATCGTCAAAGAGGTGTATGTCCCGAAAAAACTGGTGAATATCGTCGTTCGGGATTGACCGCGTATACAATACCGCCGGGGCGCTCGACCTGGAAACGGTCGGCAGGCCTGCGGAAATGATGAGGAGAGAAAAAATGCCTTCGGGAACAGCGGAAAAGACGACTCCGAAAGGTCAGAGAGAACATCGGCCTTTGAGGATTGACTGGCCTTTGATGGGTACCGTTCTTCTCACCCTGCTGTTGTCCGGTTGCGGATATAGCTTTTCGGGAATGAGTAAATCGGCCTATCCCTCGACCCAGTCAGTGTTTGTGGATACGTTCACAAACAGAACCAGCGAGGCCAATCTCGACATCATCATCCGCGCCGCTTTCAGCAATGAGATCGTTCAGAACGGCCATTTCAAACTGGTATCCAGCCGTGGAGAAGCGGATGCGATCTTCCGGGGAACCATTCTCAGTCTGCAAGTTGCTCCTCTCGCCTATAAGGCGGGCAGCCTCTCGGCCGAAGACCGGATCACGGTCACACTGGAGCTTTTTTTCGAGGAACGGGTAAACGGCCGGACCCTCTGGACGAACGGATCTTTCATCGGAACGGGGGATTATCGCGTCACCGCAGTCGGGGCGACGGAGGCCAATCGCAAGAATTCCCTTATTAAGCTGGCCGGTGACGCAGCCGAGAAGGCATACCGATTGATGATGTCCGATTTCTGAGGGGGAATTACGCCTTCAGGCTGTTGACTTGCTTCGTAAGGCGGGAGGTCTTGCGTGAAGCGGTCTTCTTATGAAAAGCGCCCTTCGCCGCCGCCTTGGCAATGGCCGGAACGGCCTTGGCCAACGCCGCCTTCGCCGCCTCGGGATCCTTGTTTTGCACTGCCTCCAGAACGGTCTTTACACTCGTCCTGATGCTGGATTTCACCGAGATATTGCGCTCGCGGTGCTTCAGGGCCTGACGGCTTCTCTTAACTACGGATTTGTGTACGATCAAAAAACTTCCTCCTTCCGATCATTTTGACTAGGTGGTACTTTCTATATGAATTCCTCTCCACTGTCAAGACGAAAATCGTTTTTCCAGCCCCCTCCCCTTCCAGATCCGGTAGATCGCATACACTTTCAACCATTGAGTGGGAATACGTTTCTGCTGTGAATAATGTTCCCTCCCTTTCCCTTCAGGAGATCCTCCTGTGCGAGAAAAATTCGCACTTGATCATGACACGTTCCGGGGGAAAGAGCCCTCATAATATTATTCAAGCATATATTCCGATAATTTACGTATTTAGACGGGGGAATGTATCTTGTTGGTACATCCTTTGCGTAAAGAAGGCGCTAACGATACGGAAAAGGGAAGTTGATTTTGCTGGAGCACGGGTTTATAAGTAATCTTAGGGTAATCACTCAAATGATGAAAGGAGAAAGAAGATGAAAAAATTGGTTTTAGCGGTGATGGCGGTATTTCTGGTTGCCGGTACGGCAGTGGCAAAGGACTATGAGGTGACCAAGAAGGCAGGCGATTTCACCGTGGTCGTGAAAATTGACAAGAATCCTCCCATTACCGGCGACAATAACCTGTCTGTTGCCATCAAAGATGCAGCCGGCGCCGAAGTCAAGGATGCCAAGGTTGCGGTGGAGTATACGATGGCCGCCATGCCCGGGATGCCGGCCGTGAAAGTCAAGACGGATACGGAATTGAAGGGCAGCGAATATAAGGCAAAAATTAACTTCTCCATGGCCGGAGGCTGGGGCATTTCCATCCGAATAACCCGCGGCGACAAGACAGTTCAGGCCAAGCTCAGTGTTGATGTGAGGTAATTCAAACGCACATTCAAGTTGACACACTGTAAATCTCCGAGGTTTTTGAAACCTTGGAGGTCTTGCCTGAAATGGGTATCGCTATTGCTCGCAACTCAGGACAAGAAAGAGGATAAAGAAATGTCTAAAAAACGACGAGGCGGTATGTTTCCAGGGGGGGGGCGGGGAAGCGGATCAGGTCGAACGGCCGCCTCCTTTCTGCGAGGCTCCCTTATTTTGCTGATCTGTGTTATGTTCCTTATTGCTGTCCCGGTTTTCGCCGCGGAGGAGACCTTGAAACTCCCGGACCTGATCCGGGAGGCGTTAAAGAACAATCCGGAAATTCACATCGCGGAGGCGCGGGCAAACGGCTCGACACACAAGATCCCCCAGGCGACGAGCCTTGCCGATCCGATGGTGATGGTGGGCTATGAGAACGAGGGAACGGACAGTTTTTATACCTTCGACAGGGAGACCAAAGGGATGCCCGCCGATTCCCGCTGGATGTTTTCCCTGTCGCAGATGTTTCCCTATCCGGGAAAACTCGCGCTGAAAGGGGAAATGGCCACGCGCGATGCGGAAAGCCTGAAAGCGATGGCCGATGCGACAAGGCTGGCGACGGAGGTCAGGGTCAAGGAACTCTACCATGACCTCTTCCTGGCCTATACCAATATCGACCTGATCACGGACCAGGCGGCGCTCTTTTCCCGGGTGGAAGATGCGGCCCTTGCACGCTATGCCGCAGGCATGGCGCCGCAGCAGGAGGTATTGATGGCCCAGACGGAGAAATACATGCTCCTCGAACGGGAAGAGATGGAGAAACAGAAGATCCAGTCCCTGAAGGCGATGCTGAATGCCTCTTTGGGCAGGGACGCGCTCTCTCCCCTCGGCAGGCCTGAAAAGCCGCAAAATATTATCAAATCATACCGTCTGGATGAACTGATTCAACTCTCTCACGATCGATATCCGATGATCAAATCCAGGGAAAAGATGGTAAGCGCAGCCGAAGCGAAGGTCCTGATGGCAAAGAAAGAATACTATCCTGATTTTACGATAGGAACGAGTTACTTTGCCAGAAGCTCTCAATTCCCGGATATGTGGAATCTTACGGCAACGATGAACATCCCCATTTTCTACAAGACAAAACAGCGGGAAGGGGTCCTGGAAGCCGAGGCAGCCCTTCTGGAAGCCAGGAGAAATGTTGAGGCGACAAAGCTGATGGCTTCGTCCGCGCTTCGGGACAACCATGCCATGTTGAAAACGGCGGAAAACCTGATGGCGCTTTACAGAGAGGGGTTGATCCCCAAGGCCTACCAGGGTTTCGACCTGGCCCTCGCCGGTTATGTGACCGGAAAAATTGAAGCGATCACCGCCATCACCAGGCTCAAAGCTCTGATTGATTACGAATTTTTATACTGGAGGCAGTTTGCCGACAGGGAAAAGGCCGCGGCAAGGCTGGACGGGCTGGCGGCAATCACGGACTACGGAGCGGACGTAAAATGAAAAAAAGAGCTTTCATTATCGGTGTTATCTGTTTGCTTATCGTTGTTGCCGGCGCTTCCTTATATCTCTACAGAACAGAGCTGAAAGATACGGCAACCAGACTTGGCATTCTAAAAGGGGGGACAGAAGGCAAGCAGGTGGCGGGAAGTCAGCAGGGAGGCGGAGCCTCGACGGCGGGACATCAGCAGCACGGAACGCCCCCCGCACCGGCGGAAACAAAGGAAGCCTCGGGAGAGGCCAAGCAGCCGGAGGAAACGCCTACGGTCGAGATACCGACGGACAGGCAGCAACTGATCGGCGTCCGGACCGTTCAGGCAGCGATCAAACCGTTGCACCGGGTTATCCGGACCGTGGGCCGCATCGAGTATGATGAAAAGAGACTGGCAACCGCCAATACCAAGATCGAGGGGTGGATCGAAAAGCTCCATGTCGATTACACGGGACGTTATGTGAAAAAGGGAGAACCCCTGGCGGAGATCTACAGCCCGGAGCTCGTGGCGACGCAACAGGAGTTTTTAAATATCCTGCGTTGGGCAGGTCAAAGTGAATCGGTTAAGGATGAACGCACGGCCATGCTGCTTGTCAAAGACGCCCAGACCATGCTGGATGCGGCAAAAGAGCGGCTCCGGCTTTGGGATATCAACGATGAACAGATCAAAAAGATCGAAACGACGGGCAAGCCGATCAGAACGCTGACCATCTACAGCCCCGTCAGCGGCTATGTCCTCCAGAAGATGGCCGTTCAGGGCATGCGCGTCATGCCGGGAGAAAAGCTTTTCGATGTGGTCGATCTTTCCAGCGTATGGGTTGTCTCCGATATCTACGAGTATGAATTGCCGCTTATCAAGGTGGGGCAGACGGCCCGGATCGGCCTCAGCTATTTCCCGGGGAAGGAGTTCTCTTCCCGGGTGGATTATGTCTACCCTGCCCTGGCAAGCGAGACGAGAACCGCCAAGGTGAGATTTACGATCCCCAACCCCGAAGGCAAGCTGAAACCGCAGATGTTCACCAACGTGGAGATCAAGATCAATCTGGGAAACCGGCTCACCGTGCCGTCCGAAGCGGTTATCGATACGGGGGTGAGACAGATCGTCTATGTGGACAAGGGCGAGGGGTATTTCGAACCGCGCGAGGTGACGACCGGTCTCAAGGTCGATGAACTCGTCGAAGTGACGGGCGGGATCAAGGCGGGAGAGAAGGTGGCTTCATCGGCCAACTTCCTGATCGACTCGGAGGCCCAGTTGAAGGGTGTGGTTGCCTTGCCTTATGGGCGTAAAAAATAAAAAAACCCTCTCCCCTAACTATATAGTGACTTCACTGGAGATCTTCAGGATCAAACATGATTGCTAAAATAATCGATTACAGTGCGCGGAATAAATTCATCATCTTTCTTCTGGTCGTTTCACTCGCCCTCTGGGGATACTGGGCATTGACGAAGACCCCCCTGGACGCCATTCCCGACCTGAGCGATACGCAGGTCATCATCTATACGGAGTGGCAGGGCCGGAGCCCCGATCTGGTGGAAGACCAGATCACCTACCCCATTACTTCCACCTTGCTTGCGGCGCCGAAAGTCCAGTTCGTCCGGGGATTTTCTTTTCTTGGAAGTTCCTTTATCTATGTCATCTTCGACGAAGGAACAGACATCTACTGGGCGAGAAGCCGGGTCCTGGAATACCTGCAGGCGGTGAAGGCGAAGATCCCCGCCGATGTCAATCCCGTTTTGGGTCCTGATGCCACGGCGGTCGGCTGGGGCTTTTCCTACGCGGTGGTCGACAAGACGGGCGGGCACGACCTGGCGGAGCTCCGCACCATTCAGGACTACAACGTAAAGCTGGCCATCGAAAGCGTGCCGGGCGTCTCCCAGGTCGCCAGTCTGGGCGGGTTTGTCAAACAGTACCAGATCACCATCGATCCGAACCGCCTTCTGGCCTACAACATCCCCCTCATGGCGGTGATGGAGGCCGTAAAGAAGAGCAACCGCGATGTGGAAGGCCGGGTTCTGGAGTTCTCCGGGATCGAATACATGATCCGGGGACGCGGCTATATCAAGGGCCTGAAAGATCTGGCCGGGATCGCGGTCAGCACCGATGGCCGGGGGACGCCGGTCCTGCTGAAGGACGTGGCCGACATCAAGCTCGGACCGGAGATCCGGCGGGGGCTGGCGGAACTCGACGGCCAGGGTGAGGTGGCGGCCGGCATTGTCGTGGTAAGATTTGGCGAAAACGTCCTCCATGTGATCGAAAGGGTCAAGGAGAGGATCAAAAAGGATATCGTCCCCAGCCTGCCCAAAGGAGTGGAGATTGTCACCACCTACGACCGCTCCGACCTTATCGAGCGCTCCATCGATACCCTGAAGGAAGAGATCATCAAACTGTCGATCGCGGTAAGCGTGGTCTGCATCGTCTTTCTCTTCCATCTTCCCAGCGCTCTCGTGGTGATTCTCACCTTGCCGATTGCCATCCTCATCTCCTTCATCTGCATGTACTATTTGGGTCTTACGTCCAACATCATGAGCCTGAGCGGCATCGCCATCGCGATCGGCGCGATGGTGGACGCCTCCATCATCATGGTGGAAAACGCCCATAAAAAACTGGAGGAGTGGGAGGAGGCGGGCAGACCCGGGAACCGGACGGATGTCATCATCGAGGCCGCCAAGGAGGTCGGCCCTTCGCTTTTCTTTGCGCTCCTCGTCATCAGCGTGGGTTTTCTTCCCGTTTTCACGCTGCAGGCGCAGGCGGGAAGGCTCTTCAAGCCGCTGGCCTACACGAAGACCTTTGCGATGCTTTTTTCCTCCTTTCTGGCCGTTACGCTGACCCCTGTTCTGATGACCCTTTTTGTCCGGGGCAAGATCAGGCACGAAGACAAAAATCCGATCAGCATCGTCCTCCGCATGATTTACGAGCCGGTGGCGGCCTTTTCGCTGCGCTTCCGCAAGACCGTTATTGTGATCGCCGTGATCATTATGGCGCTCACCGCCTATCCCTTCATGAAACTGGGGTCGGAATTCATGCCGCCGCTTTACGAAGGGACGCTTTTTTACATGCCCGTTACGGTGCCCGCGGCGGGGATCACGGAGGTCTCCCAGCTCCTGCAACTGCAGGACAGGCTGTTGAAGAAGTTCCCGGAAGTGGCCCAGGTATTCGGCAAGGCCGGGCGGGCCGAAACGGCCACCGACCCGGCGCCGCTCGAGATGTTCGAGACGGTCATCAACCTGAAGCCGGAAGCGGAGTGGCGGCCGGGCATGACCGTGGAGGCGCTGAAAAATGAGATGAACGACGCCCTCTCCATACCGGGGGTGGCCAATTCCTTTACGATGCCCATCAAGGCGCGGACGGACATGCTCTCCACCGGCATCCGGACGCCCGTCGGAATCAAGGTGCTGGGGGCCAATCTCGATCAACTGGAGAAGATAGGCAAGGAGATCGAAACTGCGGTAAAGGATATCCCCGGCACCCGAAGCGCCTATGCCGAACGGGTCACGACCGGATATTTCCTCGATTTCAATATCAAACGCGAAGAAATTGCCCGTTACGGGTTAAGCGTGGATGATGTGCAGGAGATCGTCCAGACGGCCGTGGGAGGGATGAACCTGACCACCACGGTGGAGGGCAGGCAGCGTTATCCCGTCAATGTGAGGTATGCGCGGGAGCTGAGGAATGATGTGGAAAAGCTCAAGCGTGTGCTGGTGCCGGTGAAAATGGGGGCTCCCTCTTCCGGTGGCGGAATGGGTACGGGCGGGCCCTCTGTCGGCGGCGCCCGCCCCCTTCTCCAGGTGCCGATGGGGCAACTCGCGGACATCCGGATCATCAAGGGACCGACGGGCATCAAGAGTGAAGAGGGGCTCCTTTCGCTGTATGTCTATGTCGATTTTTCCGGCCGGGACGTGGGCGGATACGTCGACGACGCGAAGAAAAAGGTGGCCTCCCTGAAGATACCTGAAGGTTACCGGCTGCAGTGGAGCGGTGAATACGAGTATCTGGTGAAAACGCATGAAAGACTGAAAATGGTTGTGCCGCTTACGGCCCTGATCATTTTCGTGCTGATCTTTCTCAATACCCAGAGCATCACCAAAACCATGATTGTTCTTCTGGCCGTGCCCTTTTCACTGGTCGGTTCGTTCTGGCTGCTTTATCTTCTCGATTACAATATGAGCATCGCCGTCTGGGTGGGCATCATCGCCCTCGCGGGGCTGGATGCGGAAACGGGCGTCGTCATGCTGCTTTACCTCGATCTCGCCCATGAGAAGTGGCGCAAGGAAGGGAAATTAAACAGTCTGCAGGATCTCCGCGAATCGGTCATGTACGGCGCCGTCAAGCGAATCCGTCCCAAGATGATGACGGTCAGCGTCATCCTGGCCGGCCTGATCCCCATCATGTTCAGCCACGGCACCGGCGCCGATGTGATGAAACGGATCGCCGCGCCTATGGTCGGCGGCGTCGTCACTTCCACCATCCTCGAATTGGTGATCTATCCCGCCATCTATATGATCTGGCGAGGGAGGGAGTTTAAGAAAAAAAGGAGTGCGTAATGCGCCACCACCAATCCAAAGAAGAAAAAAGCCAATATACGGATCCGGTTTGCGGGATGTCCACGGATCAGGAAGGTAAATTCATCCAGCATAAGCAGGACGGCAAATCTTATTACTTTTGCAGCAACCATTGCCTGACCACATTCAAAACCGATCCGGCAAAGTTCATCGGCACGAAAGAAGATATGCCACCGGCACAGGAGCACACGCATGACAGCAGCCAGGTGTACACATGCCCGATGCATCCTGAAGTCGAGCAGCAAGGCCCCGGCAGTTGCCCAAAATGCGGCATGGCCCTGGAGCCGAAGACCCCGATGCCGGTAGCAGAACGAACAGAATATACCTGCCCGATGCACCCGAAAATTGTCCAGAACGGGCCGGGAAGCTGTCCAAAATGCGGCATGACCTTGGAACCGAGAACCGTCTCGCTAACGGAAGAAGAGAGCAATCCGGAATACGAGGATATGCGCAAGCGGTTCATTGTGGGCGCCATCCTGACATTACCGCTGGTGATTATCGCCATGCGCGGTATGATCCCCGGCAGTCGGTTACTCGATACCCTGTTTACCGCCAAGACCTATGCGTGGCTGGAGCTTATCCTCGCGACACCGGTGGTTCTCTGGGCCGGGTGGCCCTTTTACGTCCGGGCCGTCCAGTCCGTCATCAACAGAAGCTTGAATATGTTTACCCTTATCGGCATCGGGGTGTCGGTAGCATATATTTACAGCTTGGTTGGCGTGTTGTTCCCCCAGTTTTTCCCTACGGCGATGCGGACGGCGGAAGGCACGGTTGGGGTCTATTTTGAGGCGGCCGGCGTTATCGTCGTCCTGATATTGCTGGGCCAGGTGTTGGAGCTGCGGGCCAGAAGCCGTACCGGCGCGGCCATCAAGGCGCTGCTGGGTCTGGCGCCGAAGACCGCCCGTAAGATAGATGCGGACGGAAACGAGAGCGATATCCCACTGGAGCAGGTAATGAAAGGGGATCGTCTGCGGGTCCGGCCGGGTGAGAAGATTCCCGTGGACGGTGTCGTTCTGGAAGGATCGAGCAGCGTCGATGAAGCGATGATTTCCGGCGAACCGATACCGGTTGAGAAACAGGCGGGGGATAAGCTCATCGGCGCTACGGTAAACGGCACCGGCTCCTTGATTATGGAGGCCCAAAAGGTAGGCGCTGAAACCCTGTTGTCACAAATTGTGAAGATGGTGGCCGACGCCCAACGAAGCCGGGCGCCGATCCAGAAACTGGCAGATGTTGTCTCAGGATACTTTGTGCCGGCGGTGATCGCCGTCGCTCTTGTCGCTTTCGGCATCTGGTACGTTTTCGGTCCCGACCCCCGATTGGCCCACGCGCTGATTGCCGCCGTTTCGGTGCTGATCATCGCCTGCCCCTGCGCCCTGGGTCTGGCGACGCCCATGTCGATCATGGTGGCAACGGGCAAGGGGGCGACCATGGGTGTCCTGTTTAAAAACGCCGAGGCGATCGAGACCCTGCGAAAAGTGACAACGCTCGTGGTTGACAAGACGGGGACTTTGACCGAAGGCAAACCGAAATTGGTAGAGGTTGTCGCTGCGCCGGGCATCGATAGGAACAGGCTGTTATCGTTGGCAGCCTCTCTCGAGAAGGGCAGCGAACATCCGCTGGCGGCGGCCATTATCCAAGGCGCCGCTGATCAGGGGCTCCACTTGACCGATGCGAAAAATTTTGCCTCCCACACCGGCCGGGGTGTTTCCGGCGAGGTTGACGGTCAGGCGGTGCTACTCGGCAACGGCAAGTTGCTGGAAGAGTTTGAAATTGACACTGGTTCTTTTGCGAAACAGGCCCAGGCGATGCGGTCGGAAGGGCAGACGGTTATGTTTGTCGGGATTGACGGCAAAATCGGCGGCCTGCTGGCCGTTGCCGATCCGATCAAAAAGACCACGCCCGAGGCGATCGAACAACTGCACGCTGAAGGCATCCGGATTGTGATGTTGACCGGCGATAATAAGGTTACAGCAGGAGCGGTTGCCAGGAAGCTTAATCTTGACGAAGTGGTGGCCGAGGTTTTGCCGGATCAAAAGGCAGAGGCGGTTAAAAAGTTTCAACAGGCCGGACATATTGTCGCCATGGCCGGCGACGGGATCAATGACGCCCCCGCCCTGGCCCAGGCGGAAGTGGGGATCGCGATGGGAACGGGCACGGATGTGGCCATGGAAAGCGCCGGCGTCACGCTGGTCAAGGGCGATCTTACCGGGATCGTCCGCGCCAGACGGCTGAGCCGGGCCACGATGGTCAATATCAAGCAAAACCTGTTCTTTGCCTTTATCTATAACGCGCTCGGCGTGCCGGTTGCAGCGGGTATTCTATACCCGAATTTCGGCATCCTGCTGAGCCCGATCATCGCCGCGGCCGCCATGAGCCTTTCATCGGTTTCCGTCGTCGGGAACGCCCTCAGGCTGCGCAGCGTAAAGATTTAACGGGAGGTATATGATGACAGAAAAAAATGATACCGGAGGAAAGAACATATTCACCGGACAAAGGATGGCGCTGGCATTGTTGGTCATTATCGGCGGTTTCTTCCTTTGGACCGAACACCAGGCTCACGTTTTGGGTGCGCTGCCTTACCTGGTATTGTTGCTCTGCCCACTCATGCATTTTTTTATGCATCGCGGCCACGGGCAGTCGAACGATTGTCATAAAGATAATGAAAATAGGGGAATAAAATAGAATCGTCTGAAGTTTAGGAGGATACTTCCATGAACGAGACAGCTCCGGCATATGGCCTATGGTCCGTGGTCATTATAAACTCGGCGGTATTTATTTTTTTTGCGTTTAGTTTTATCAAACCGAAAACGAAATTGGACTGGCGGTCACTCGGGGCATTTTCCGCCTTTATTGTGGCCCTGTTTGCCGAAATGTACGGTTTTCCGCTGTCCATTTACCTGCTTTCCGGATGGCTGCAGAGCAGGTTTCCGGGGACTGACATCTTGTCACATGACAACGGCCATCTTTGGTATACGCTTTTGGGTTTTAAGGGCAATCCGCATTTGAACCCGATACATCTGGTAAGTAATTTGCTGATTTTCATCGGGTTCTATATCACATATCGCGCCTGGCGCGTACTGCACGCAGCTCAGCAGGATTGCGTATTGGCGACAACGGGACCCTATGCCAGGGTTCGTCACCCCCAGTACAGCGGATTCCTTCTTGTAATGACGGGATTTCTCCTCACCTGGCCGACCATCCTGACACTCGCCATGTTCCCGATCATGGTTTTGGTATATATTCAATTGGCTAAACGGGAAGAGGGGATAGTGCGGAAGGAGTTCGGTGATCTATATGATAGATATGTGCAAACAACGCCGGCATTTATTCCCCGATTCGGAGCCGCCGGAGATACGCAAACGAGGACATCAGCAGAATGATATGAACCTTCGCAAGCGACGAAAAGGAATCAGGAAGGAGGTGCAGCTATGGAATGGAAAAAAATTGTGGCCATCATTCGAAGGGATAAGCTGCGAGATGTGGAAGAGTGCCTGAAAGATCTTCGGGTAAACGGAATCAGCGTAACGCGGGGGAAAGGCTACGGGGAGTATGCAAACTTTTTTTCATCGGACTGGTGCGTGATGCATGCCCGGATCGAAATATACTGCGAACCCTCGCGAGCGGACGGCATCATGCAGGCCATTATGGAGGCAGCCCATACCGGGTCGGCGGGCGATGGTATCGTGGCCTTGATTCCAGTGGAAAAGCTCTACAGGATCAGAAGCAAGACAGAAGCGAAATATGAGGAAGTGTAGGAAATTAAGCTTTCCCGGGGAATCAGCGAAAATATACCTTCGGGAACACACCGCGACCCCGGAGGGTAAATCATAATGCATTCTTTCAAATTCAAGCTCGGGATCCTTCTTGCCGTCATCGCGGGCGCCTTTATCGTTTCGCAGGTCGTGTACCGGAACACCATAACCTCGATGCATGCCGCGGTCTCTTCTGCCGACGAGCGCCTATACTCTGCCAAGGCGTCGGGCAGGAATCGGGTCGTTTGTTAAAAGGGAAAGATGGTTATGGCGCGGGTTGCCCAGCGTCCTGGGGCTCGAGCGCATACTGTTTGAGTTTATTCTGCAGGGTGCGGCGGTTGATGCCGAGGATCTCGGCTGTTTTCGTTCGGTTGCCGCCCGTTTCGGCCAGCGTTTTCACAATCAGGGCCCGTTCCATCTCGTCAAGGCTGATCCCATACGGAATATCGAACCCCTCCCTTTCCCCCTCCATGGAAAGCATCCGGATCTGCGGCGGAAAATCCGCCGGCACGATCGCCTCCTCCCGCGCCATGATCACCGCCCGCTCGATGCAGTTCTCCAACTCCCGGATGTTCCCCGGCCAGTCGTAACGAACCAACAGATCCATCGCCTTCCCCGAAATCTCCCTCAGCCGCTTACCGTTCTTCTCCCGATAGATCGCCAGAAAATGGTCCGCCAGCGGGGGGATGTCCTCTTTCCGTTCATACAGCGGCGGCAGGACGATCGGAACCACATTCAGGCGGTAATAGAGATCCTCCCGGAAACGGCCCGACTTCACTTCTTGAGCCAGGTCCTTGTTCGTGGCCGTGATCAGCCGGATATCCACCTTCACCGTCCGAACACTCCCCAGCGGCTCGAACTCCTTCTCCTGCAGAACCCGGAGAAGCTTCGTCTGAACAGGCAAACTCATCTCTCCCACTTCGTCGAGGAAGATCGTCCCCCGGTGGGCCAGTTGAAATCTCCCCTCGCGGCGAGCCGTCGCGCCGGTGAAGGCTCCCCTCTCATGGCCGAAAAGCTCGCTCTCGAGGAGGGTCTCCGGAAGCGCGGCGCAGGAGACCTTGATAAGCGGCTGCCCCGCCCTTGGGCTGTTGTGGTGGATCGCGTTGGCCACCACCTCCTTCCCCGTTCCGCTCTCCCCCATCAGCAGTACCGTGGCATCGGAGGGCGCCACCATCGCCAGCGTGTCCAGCAGACTTTTCATCCTTTGGCCCCGGCCGATGATCCGGGAAAAATCGAACCGGTCCCCCAGACGTTCCTTCAGGACAAGATTCTCCACGTGGAGATGATAATGCTCCAGCGCCTTCTCGATCAGGATCTTCAACTCCTCGATGTCCAACGGTTTCGTCAGGTAATCGAACGCCCCCGCCTTCAGCGCCTCCACCGCCGTCTTCACCGAGGCGTAGGCCGTCATGATCAGGACCGGCACAAGAGGACTGATCTTCCGGATCTCCGTCAGCGCCTCAATCCCATCCATCGTCGTCATCCGGATGTCCAGAAGGATGAGGTCAAAAGCCTCTCTCTCCACGGCAGTTACTGCTTCCGTGCCGTCGGAAGCCTCCGCCACCAAGTACCCCTCGACGCCCAGAACCGCCTTGAGCATGACCCGGTGACTCTCTTCATCGTCCACAACGAGGATTTTAAGTCTTTCAGACATATCTCTCCCTTAAAGACCTTTACAAGCTCATGTCATAAGAAATCCCGATCGACCGCTTTTGAACTCCCGTATCGAGAAGCACGGTGATCATATACTTGCCCTTTTCTGCCAATTTGAAATAGGAATCATATGCTCTCATCATCTTTTTGTAGCTTCCGGTCTTGATCTGTTCATCGTCATCAGAATCGACTACTTTCAATGAAACACGAGCTCCGGTAAACTCTTCCCCGGTTTTTTCATCCCTGAAAAGCACCATAATGTTATGGGT